>NZ_JANGBE010000022.1:0-62518 GCF_024462255.1 Flavonifractor sp. DFI.6.63
GCGGGCCCCCCCCCCCCCCCCGCGGCAGGGCGGGGCCTTCCGCCCTGCCGATTTCCTTCTATCCAGTATCGTTGGAAAGGCGGCAAGCTATGGAAACGAAGCTGCAAACCGCCCCGCACCTGGCGGAAACGGGGCGGCGCGCAAAGCGCCTGACCGCTGTCGGGCGCTTTGCGGCCGTGGTGGCGGTCCTGGCCGGACTGCTGGCCTGGGGTTTGGTGCTGAATGTCAATACAGGCTCCGTACAAATCCCGGCCGGAGCGGTATTCCGTATGGTGTGGGATGCTCTGCGGCTGAAGGTCATGGAAGTGTTTACCGGCGGCGCTTACGCCGAGGCGCTCCAGGCGGTGCTGGACGGCTCCACCGAGAGCAAGATCATTTTCAGCATCCGGATGCCCCGGATGCTGCTGGCCGCCATTCTGGGGGGCGCGCTCTCCGTCTCCGGGTTTCTGCTCCAGACCTTCTTCCGCAACCCCATTGCCGGACCCTTCGTATTGGGGATCTCCTCGGGGGCCAAGATGGTGGTGGGGATCACCATGATCTTCCTCAGCCGGTATCTCAGCCGGATCAGCTCTACGGTCATGATCCTCTCCGCCTTTGCAGGCTCCCTGCTCATCGCGGGCATCGTGCTGATCTTCTCCCAGCGGGTACATGGCATGTCGATGCTGCTGGTCATCGGCATCATGGTGGGCTATGTCTGCGGCGCCATCACCGACTTCTGCATCACCTTTGCCAAGGAGGAGGACATCGTCAACCTGACCAGCTGGTCCATGGGCAGCTTTTCCGGGGCGAACTGGAGCAGCGTGACCACCGCGGCGTGGATCTGCCTGCTGGGACTGGGGGCGGCCTGGCTTTTGAGCAAGCCCATCGGGGCCTATGCGCTGGGAGAGGGGTACGCCCGGAGCCTGGGCATCAACATCAAGCTCTTCCGAGCGCTGCTCATCCTGCTCTCCAGCCTGCTCTCCGCCTGTGTCACCGCCTTTGCCGGTCCTATTTCCTTTGTGGGGATCGCAGTGCCCCATATCACCCGCTCCCTGCTCAAGACCTCCCGGCCCGTGCTGGTCATCCCGGTCACGTATCTGTGCGGCGCGGTGTTTTGCATTTTCTGCGACCTGATCGCCCGTACGGCGTTTTCGCCCACCGAGCTGGCCATCGGCACCGTCACCTCCGCCTTTGGCGCGCCGGTGGTCATCTGGATGATGCTGCGCCGCCGCAGGGGCCAGGAGTAGGAGGCTGCGATGGGATATTTCAAAACGGAAGATCTGGCCGTGGGCTATGACGGGCAGGTGCTCATACACGACATCAGCATCCAGATCGAAAAGGGGACGATCCTCACGCTGATCGGCCCCAACGGGGCGGGGAAGTCCACCATCCTCAAGTCCATCACCCGCCATCTGACCAAGCTGGGCGGCATGGTGTACATCGGCGGGCGGGAGGTATACGCCTGGTCGGCCCGGGAGATGGCCCGGCAGGTGGCGGTGGTGCTTACCGACCGGATCCGTCCGGAACTGATGACCTGCGGCGAAGTGGTGGCGATGGGCCGCTATCCCTACACCAACGCCCTGGGCAAACTGACCGAGACCGACAAGCGCATCGTCCGTCAGGCCCTGGAGCGGGTCCACGCCCTGGAGCTGGAGGAGCGGGACTTCGCCACCCTCAGCGACGGCCAGCGCCAGCGGATCATGCTGGCCCGGGCCATCTGCCAGCAGCCCCAGGTCATCGTCCTGGACGAGCCTACCGCCTATCTGGATATCCGCCATAAGATCGAGCTGCTGGATATTCTCCGGGAAATGGCCCGGGAGCAGCGTGTTACGGTGGTCATGTCCCTGCATGAGATCGACCTGGCCATGAAGATCTCCGACTACCTTCTGTGCGTCAAGGGGGATACCGTCGCCCGGTTCGGTCCGCCGGAGGAGCTGTTCGCGGGAGGCGAGATCGACCGGCTTTATGAGATCGAGCACGGCTCCTACAACCTGCTCTTCGGCAGCGTGGAGCTGACCCGCCCCGAAGGGGCGCCTCAGGTCTTCGTGGTGGGGGGCGGCGGCTTCGGCGTGCCCTGCTACCGTGCCCTGCAAAAGCAGCAGGTGCCCTTTGCCACCGGCGTCCTGTTTGAAAACGACGTGGATTTTCAGGTGGCCCGGGAGCTGAGCGACCACGTGTACGCCGCTCCCGCGTTCGAGCCCGCCGGCGAGGCGCTGTGCCGCGCGGCGGAGCAGGCCCTGCTGCGGGCCGGGGCGGTCATCGACGCAGGGACCCCCGTCGCCGTGTTCAACCGGATGAACGGCCGCCTGCTGGAACTGGCCCGGGAGAAAGGCCTGCGCGTGTACCGGGGCTGGAAGGGATGGCAGGAAAAGGAGAGCGGCGTATGATCGAGATTTGTCATGTGAGCAAGCGCTATCCCCAAAGCGGGATCAACGCCCTGGACGATGTGTCCCTGACCATCGAATCAGGGGCGTTTTTCGGCCTGCTGGGCCCCAACGGGGCGGGGAAGACCACCCTTATCAGCATCCTGTCCACCCTGCTGCTGCCCTCGGCGGGGGAGATCCGGATCGACGGAGAGACGCTGGGCCGCCGCCGGGGGGACATCAAACGCAAGCTGGCGCTGATCACCCAGCACAACTCCCTGCGCAGCGATATGACGCTGGATCAGATCATGGAATTGCAGGGGCGGCTCTACGGCATCCCGCAGGAGCGCATCCTGCGGCGCCGGGAAGAGCTGCTGGCCTTCTGCGCCCTGACCGGACACCGGAACAAGACGGTGCGCAGGCTGTCCGGAGGTATGAAGCGCAAGCTCATGCTCTGCCGCGCTCTGCTCACCGACCCGGAGATCCTGATCCTCGACGAGCCCACTATTGGGCTGGACCCGGCCTCCCGGCGGCAGATGTGGGACCTGCTGCGCACCCTGAACCGTCAGGGATTGACCATTCTGCTGACCACCCATTATATTGAAGAGGCCGAAAGCCTGTGCCAGCGTGTGGCGCTCATCGACCAGGGGCGGGTGGCGCGGCTGGATACGCCGGAAAACCTGATCCGCCTGCTGGGGCCGGTGGCGGTGGACGTGTTTGCGGGAGATCACACCCAAAGCGCGTTCTTTCCAGACAAGGAGGCGGCCCTTGCCTACGCCGGCGGGCGGAGCGAGCCGATCCTTCTGCGCAGGACCACGCTGGAAGACGTGTTCCTGACCCAGGTGGGGCGCGGATTGGAGGCGGTGTGATGCGGCAAAATCCGATCGTGAACGCAGTCGTCACCGTGCTGTGGGAGAAGTGGGTGGAGTTTCGCTTCGAGTGGAAGAAGATCACCGCTTCCGCCCTGGTGAGTCCCCTGCTGTATCTGATCGCGCTGGGATGGGGCCTGGGCTCGGCCAGCGCCGTCACCGAACGGCCCTACATTGATTTCCTGGTGCCGGGCATCCTCGCCCTGACCACCATGAACACCAGCTTTTCCGCTGTGGCCCAGCCGCTGAACGTCCAGCGCCTGTTTGAGCACTCCTTCGATCATATCATCATATCCCCCACTCCTATGCCGGCCTATATTTTCGGCCAGATGCTGGGGGGATCCCTGCGGGGGATGTACAGCGGCGTGCTCATCCTGCTGCTTTCGTTCCCCTTCGGGGCCTCTATGTGCCTGAGCCCGGCCTTTTTCCTGGTGATGCTGCTCAACGGAATGACCTTCGGGGCCCTGGGGGTCATGGCGGCCGTCCTGGCCAGCACCCACGCGGACATCACCCGGTTTTCCACCTTTGTCATCCTGCCGATGACCTTCCTGTGCAATACCTTCTTCCCGCTGGACCGGGTGCCCGGGGCTGTGCAGACGCTCATCCGGCTCCTGCCCCTGACCCATGCCAGCGGGTCGCTGCGTTCCATGGCTTACGGCGCCGCGCCCAGCCTGCTGAGCCTGGGGGTGCTGGCCCTGTACGCCGCCGCCTTCCTGGCCGTGGCCAATCTGGTGGTCCTACGGCGCAAGAACCTGTAGTCTGACGAAAGGAGAAACGCCATGCGAACAGCCGTTTTGGCCGTCAGCTTCGGCACCACCCATTTGGACGCCCTTCGGGCGGATATCGTCCCGGTGGAGGAGGCGCTGGCCGACGCCTTCCCCGGCTGCCCGGTCTACCGGGCCTTTACCAGCGGCGTCGTGCGCCGCCGCCTGCGGGAGCGGCAGAACATGCATGTGGACAGCGTGGAGGAGGCCCTCGCGCGGATCCGCTCCGACGGCATGGGGCGGGTGGTCGTCCAGCCCACCCTGCTCATCCCCGGCGAAGAGTACGACGGCCTGTGCGCGGCCCTGACGGCGGCCGACGGACTGGAGGTGCGGGCGGGCCGCCCGCTTTTGTACGGAGAGGACGACCTGGACGGCGTGATCGCCGCCCTGCGGCAGGCCTATCCGGTGGGGGAGGATACGGCCTTGCTGCTGATGGGGCACGGCACCGCCCATGCGGCCAACGCCCTCTATGAGGCCATGGCCCGGCGCCTGCGGGCGCTGCCGGGGGCGGCGGTGCGCCTGTGCACGGTGGAGGGCGTCCCCACCTTTGAAGACGCGGCGGCGGAGCTGGCCGCGCTGGGACGGCCCCGGGTCCTGCTGGTCCCGCTGCTGCTGGCGGCCGGGGATCACGCCAAAAACGACATGGCGGGCCCGGCGCCCGGAAGCCTCCGGGCGCGGCTGGAGGCGGCCGGCCTCCGGACCGCCTGCGTTCTGGGCGGGCTGGGCCGTCTGGACGGCATCCGGGCGCTGTATGTGCGCCGGGCCCTCCAGGCCGCCGGAGGCCTGGATTGAGCGCGAAACAGATCCATTCAAACGAAACGGAGGGGGACGGGCGGATGCAGCAGAACCTGCCGCGCCTGCTGCTGGCGGGCACCAACAGCGGCTGCGGAAAAACCACCCTGGCCTGCGCGGTGCTTCAGGCGCTGGTGGACCGGGGGATCGATACGGGCAGCTTCAAATGCGGGCCGGACTACATCGACCCCATGTTTCACAGCCGCGTCATCGGCGCGCCCAGCGCCAATCTGGACCCCTTCTTCTTTACGGAAAATACCCTGCGCTTCCTGCTGGCCCGGCATGCCGCCGGCAGGGCGGTCAGCGTCATCGAGGGGGTCATGGGGTACTACGACGGCCTGGGGCTTACCACCACCCGGGCCAGCACCTACGAGGTGGCCCGGTGGACCCAAACGCCCGTGGTGCTGGTGGTAGGCGCCAAGGGGACGGCGCTTTCGGCGCTGGCGGTGCTCCAGGGCTTTTTGGACTTCTGCCCCGACCATCCGGTCCAGGGCGTCCTTCTCAACCAGTGCTCCGAAGGGGCCTATCCGGCGCTGGCGGCGGCCATCCGGGAGCGGTTCGGGGGGCGGGTGCGCCCCCTGGGGTTTTTGCCCGTGCTGCCGGAGTGTGCCCTCTCCAGCCGCCATCTGGGGCTGGTCACCGCCGCAGAGGTCTCCGATCTGCGGGAGAAGCTGGCGCGGCTGGCCCGTCAGGCGGAGCGAAGCATCGACCTGGACGGGCTGCTGGAGCTGGCGCGCAGCGCGCCGCCGCTGGAGTACGAGCCGGTGCGCCTGCCCCGCTTTGACCGGCCGGTGCGCATCGCCGTGGCCCGGGACAGGGCCTTCTGCTTTTACTATGAGGACAGCCTGGCCGCCCTGACGGAGCTGGGGGCGGAGCTGGTCCCCTTCAGCCCGCTGGCCGACCCGGCGCTGCCGGAGGAGATCCACGGGCTCTATCTGGGGGGCGGCTATCCGGAGCTGTACGCCCCTGCCCTGAGTGAAAACGCGTCCCTGCGCGCCGCGATCCGCGCGGCGGTGGAGGGCGGCCTGCCCTGCATCGCCGAGTGCGGCGGCTTTATGTACCTGACCCAGGCCATTGCCGGCGCTCCCATGGCGGGCGTCCTGCCCGGGACCTGCGCCGACGCGGGGAGGCTGGTGCGCTTCGGCTATGTGACCCTGCGGGCCAGGCGGGACAATCTGCTGTGCCGGGCGGGAGAGGAGATCCGGGGCCACGAGTTCCACCGCTGGGACGCCACGGAGCGGGGAGAGGACTTCACCGCCGTCAAACCCACCGGCCGCAGCTGGACGTGCGCCGTCGCCACCCCGACCCTCTACGCGGGCTATCCCCACTTCCATTTTTACGCCAATCCGGCCTTTGCCACGCGGTTTTATGAGGCCTGTTTAAAGGAGAAAGAACGTCATGATCGAGTACGATAAGCCCATGGACATTGAACGGCGCAGCTTTGAGATCATTACTCAGCTGCTGGGGGAGCGGGTCATCCCGGCGGAAAACGAGCTGGTGGTCAAGCGGGTGATCCATACCACCGCCGATTTCGATTATGCCGAAAACCTGGCCTTTTCCGACCATGCGGTCGCGCAGGGCATCGCCGCCCTGCGCGCCGGATGCGATATCGTCACCGATACCCAGATGGCCCGTTCGGGCATCAATAAGCGGGTGCTGGAGGGCCTGGGGGGGCAGGTGCACTGCTTCATGTCCGAGGCGGAGGTGGCCGCGCTGGCCGGGCGGCGGGGGAGCACCCGCGCCGCGGCGTCCATGCGGTGGGCGGCGGAGCATGTGAAAAAGCCCTGTATCTTTGCCGTCGGCAACGCCCCCACCGCCCTGCTGGAGCTGGGGGAGCTGATCCGCGGCGGGGCGCTGTCCCCGGCGCTGGTCATCGGCGTGCCGGTGGGCTTTGTGAACGTGGTGGAGAGCAAGCAGCAGATCATGGACGCCGGCGCGCCCTATATCGTGGCCCGGGGCCGGAAGGGCGGCAGCAATGTGGCCGCCGCCATCTGCAATGCCATGCTCTATCAGATCGCCCGCTGAGCCATGGAGGAGTATATCGTCCGGGCGGGGAAGCGCCTGCGGCTGGGGTATACCACCGGGTCCTGCGCGGCGGCGGCGGCCAAGGCGGCGGCCTGGATGCTGCTGACCGGCCGGCGGCGGGAGCAGATCGGTCTGACCACCCCCGGCGGAGTCCGGCTGGAGCTGGCGGTCCGGGCCATCGAACTGGGGGCCGGGCAGGTCTCGTGCGCGATTGAAAAGGACCCCGGCGACGACCCGGACGTGACCCGGGGGACGCTGATCTTCGCCGCCGTGTCCAAACGGGACGGCCCCGGCGTCTGGATCGACGGCGGCGCCGGCGTGGGCCGGGTGACCAGGCCCGGCCTGGATCAGCCGGTGGGGGCCGCCGCCATCAACTCGGTGCCCCGGAAGATGATCCGGGAGAACGTCGGGGAGGTCTGCCGGGCGCTGGACTACCGGGGCGGGCTGTCGGTGGTGATCTCCGCCCCGGAGGGGGAGGCCCTGGCGAAAAAGACCTTCAATCCCCGGCTGGGCATCGCGGGCGGCATCTCCATCCTGGGCACCACCGGCATCGTGGAGCCCATGAGCGAGCAGGCCCTGGTGGATACCATCCGCCTGGAGCTGAGCCAGCGCCGGGCGGGCGGGGCGGAGTACGTGCTGCTGACGCCGGGCAATTACGGCGCGGAGTTTATCCGCACGTCGCTGGGCCTCGACCCGGAGCGGGCGGTGCAGACCTCCAATTTCATCGGGGAGAGCCTGGACCTGTGCCGGGAGCTGGGGTTCCGGGGCGCGCTGCTGGTGGGGCATATCGGCAAGCTGGTCAAGCTGGCGGGGGGAATGCTCAACACCCACTCCAAGTACGGAGACTGCCGCATGGAGCTGCTGGCCGCCCACGCCGGGGCGGCGGGGCTGGATGCGGCGGGGAGCGGGGCGGTGCTCGCCTGCGTCAGCTGCGACGAGGCCCTGCGGGTCTTGCGGGAACACGGGATCTGCGAGGAGACGCTGCGCCGCCTGACGGGGCGGGTGGAGCTCCATCTGGCCAACCGGGCGGGCGAGCAGCTGCGGACCGGCGCGATACTCTTTTCCAAGGCCTTCGGCCTGCTGGGAGAGACGGGACAGGCGCCGGCGCTGCTGCAACACATCAGGGAGGGATAGCAATGGTACATTTTGTGGGCGCCGGAAGCGGCGCGGCGGATCTGATCACGGTGCGGGGCGCCCGGCTGCTGAGGGAGGCCGACGTGGTCATCTACGCCGGGTCTCTGGTCAACCCCGAGCTGCTGGCGGGCACCAAGCCCGGCTGTGAGATCCACAACAGTGCGGAGATGACCCTGGAGCAGGTGCTGGAGACCATCGCCGCGGCGGAGGCGGCGGGCAAGACCACCGTGCGCCTGCACACCGGGGACTCCAGCATTTACGGCGCGGTACGGGAGCAGTTCGACCGGCTGGAGGCGATGGGGGTGGACTATGACGTCTGCCCCGGCGTCAGCGCATTCTGCGGCGCGGCCGCCTCCCTGCGGGCGGAGTATACCCTGCCCGGCGTGAGCCAGAGCGTCATCATCACCCGCACCGCCGGGCGCACCGCCGTGCCGGAGCGGGAGTCCATCCGCGCCCTGGCCGCCCACCGCTCCACCATGGTGCTGTTTCTCAGCGCCGGGCTGACCGAAACGCTTCAGGCGGAGCTGCTGGCGGGGGGCTATCCGGCGGACACCCCGGCCGCGGTGGTCTACAAGGCCACCTGGCCCGACGAGCGGATCGTCCGCTGCACCGTGGGCACCCTGCACGCCGCGGTGACCGGGAGCGGCATCACCAAGACCGCGCTGATCATCGTGGGCGGCTGTATGGGGCAGGAATACCGGCGCTCCCGCCTCTATGACCCCGCCTTTACCACCGCGTTCCGGCAGGGAAGCGACGGGGACGAGACATGAAGCTGGCCCTGTTTGCCTTCAGCCGCCGGGGCTGCGACACCGCCCGGCGGGTGCGCGGGGCGGCCTGCGGCGCGGGGGACGAATGCCGGGCCTATACCATGGCGCGGTATGCCCAGGAGGATTTTGAGGCCGTCGTGCCGCCGCTGAGCCGGTTTACCGGCCCGGTGATGGCGTGGGCGGACGCCGTCGTTTTTGTGGGGGCCTGCGGCATCGCGGTGCGGGCCATCGCCCCCTACGTGGCGGACAAGCGCACCGATCCCGCCGTGCTGGTGGCGGACGAGCGGGGGCAGTTCGTCATCTCCCTGCTCTCCGGCCACATCGGCGGGGCCAATGAGCTGACGCGCCGGGTGGCCGCCGGGCTGGGCGCCACCGGCGTGATCACCACCGCCACCGACGTGAACGGCCGGTTCTCGGTGGACGCCTGGGCGGCCCAACAGGGGCTTGCCATCGACAGTATGCGCACGGCCAAGGCGGTGTCCGCCGCCATTCTGGAGGGCCCGGTCCCCCTGAGCAGCGATTTCCCCGTGACCGGCCCCCTGCCGGCCGGGACGGAGGCGGGCGAGCGCGGAGCGGTGGGCATCTGTGTCTCCTGGCGGCGCCGCCGCCCGTTCGGGGAGACCCTGCTGCTGGTGCCGCCGGTGCTCCACGTGGGGCTGGGCTGCCGCCGGGGGACCCCGGCGGAGGCCATCCGGGCGCTGGTGGAGCAGGTACTGGAGGAGCATGCCATCCACCCCCGTGCGGTGAAGTGCGCCGCCTCCATCGACCTGAAGGCGGAGGAGCCGGGCCTTCTGGCCTTCTGCCGGGAAAAGGGGTGGCCGGTCCGGTTCCACTCCGCCGGGGAGCTGGCGGCGGTGGAGGGGGCCTTTACCCCGTCGGCCTTCGTCCGGACGGTCACGGGGGTGGACAATGTGTGCGAGCGCGCCGCCTTGCTGGGCGCGGAGCGGCTGCTGGTGAAAAAGACCGCCCGGGACGGCGTAACCGTGGCCGTGGCGGCGGAGCATTGGGAGGTGCGCTTTGGCTAAACTGACGGTAGTGGGCATCGGCCCGGGAGACGCGGACAATATGACCCTGCGGGCCCACAGGGCCCTGCAGGCCAGCCGGGCGATCGTGGGCTATCACGTCTATGTGGACTTGGTCCGCCCGCGCTACCCGGACAAGGAATTTTACACCACCCCCATGACACGGGAGAGCGAACGCTGCCGCATGGCGCTGGAGCTGGCGGAGCGCGGGAAGGAGACCGCCCTCGTCTGCTCCGGGGACAGCGGCGTGTACGGCCTGGCGGCCCTGGTCTACGAGCTGCGGGGGGAGCGTTCCGCACCGGAGATCGCGGTGGTGCCCGGACTGACGGCGGCGTGCAGCGGCGCGGCGGTGCTGGGCGCGCCGCTGACCCACGATTTTGCCGTGATCAGCCTCAGCGACCGGCTGACCCCCTGGCCGGCCATCGAGGCGCGGCTGGAGGCCGCCGCAGCAGGGGACCTGTCCATCGTCCTCTACAACCCGGCCAGCCATGGGCGGCCCGAGCATCTGCGCCGCGCCTGCGGGATCCTGCTGCGCAGCCTGCCGCCGGAGCGGCCCTGCGGCGTGGCCCGCAGCATCGGCCGGGACGGGGAAAGCGGCATGGTGCTGACCCTGGAGGAGCTGGCGGACTACCCCGCCGACATGTTCTGCACCATCTTCATCGGCAACAGCACCACCCGGGTGATCGGCGGGCGGCTGGTCACCCCCAGGGGGTACCGCCATGGGTAAGCTGTGCCTGTTCGCCGGTACCACCGAGGGGCGGAAGCTGGCCCAGCTGCTGGCCGGGCAGAGCGTGTCCGTCACCATCTGCGTAGCCACGGAATACGGCCGGAGCCTGCTGCCGGAGGGGGAGAACCTGACGGTCTCCGCCCAGCCCCTGACCCGGGAGGAGATGCAGGAGCTCTTCCGGCGGGAGGGCTTCGACTGCGTGGTGGACGCCACCCACCCCTACGCCCCTGTGGCGACGGAAAACATTGCCGCGGCCTGCCGGGCGGCGGGCACGGAATACCTGCGCCTGCTGCGTCCGGAGAGCGGGGCGCAGGCCGGGGCGGTCTTTGTGCCGGACAGCGCGGCGGCGGCGGCTTATCTGGAGGGAAAGCCGGGCAACGTGCTGCTGACCACCGGCAGCAAGGAACTGGCCCGTTACAGCGGCATGACGGACTTTGCCCGCCGGGTCTATGCCCGGGTGCTGCCCATGGCGGCCTCGCTGGAGGCCTGCCGGGCGGCGGGGCTGGAGCCGGGACACATCCTGGCCGTGCAGGGCCCCTTTTCCCGGGAATGGAACGCCGCCATGCTCCGGGCGGTCTGCGCACGCTTTCTGGTGACGAAAGAGGCGGGCGCCGCCGGGGGATTTGCCGAAAAAGCCGCGGCGGCGGAGGAGACGGGCGCCACCCTGGTGGTCGTGGGCCGTCCGCCCCAGCGGGAGGGCGAGCCCTTTGACGCGGTGGTGCGCAGGCTGTGGGCCCGCTTTGGCCTGGTCCACCGCCCCCGGGTGACGCTGGTGGGCATCGGTCCGGGCGCAGCGTCGGCCATGACGGAGCAGGCGCGCCGCGCCCTGCGGGAGGCGGACGGCGTCATCGGCGCGCCGCGCATGCTGGAAGCGGTGGCCGCGCCGGGGCAGACGGCGCTGGCGGCGGTGGAGCCCCAGGCCATCTGCGCGCAGATCCGCGCCCACCCGGAGCTGCTGCGCTTCGCGGTGGCCCTGTCCGGGGACGTGGGCTTTTTCAGCGGCGCCCGGCGCCTGCTGCCCCTTCTGAGCGGGTGGGACGTGACGGTGCTGCCGGGGCTGAGCTCCCTGGTCTGCCTCTGCGCGCGGCTGGGCACCGGCTATGAGGATGTGGTCCCGGTCAGCGTCCACGGCCGCGACCATGACATCGTGCCCGACGTGGCGGCCAACCGCCGGGTGTTTGCCCTGGTAGGCGGGGAGGACGGCATGGCGCGCCTTTGCCGCCGGCTGGCGGAGGCCGGACTGGGCGCGGTGCGGGTGAGCGTGGGGGAGCGGCTGAGTTACCCCGACGAGCGCATCACCACCGGCTCCGCCGCCGAGCTGGCCGCGGGCCGCTACCACCCCCTCAGCGTGGCGCTCATCGAAAACACCGCCGCCGGGCGGGGCGTCGTCACCCCGGGCCTGCCCGACGAGGCCTTTCAGCGGGGCGGCGGCGCAGAGGGCGTGGTGCCCATGACCAAGAGCGAGGTGCGCGCCGTGTGCCTGTCCAAGCTGCGCCTCACCGAGGACGCGGTGTGCTGGGATGTGGGGGCGGGCACCGGCTCGGTGTCCGTCGAGATGGCCCGGCTGGCCCGGCGGGGCCGGGTGTACGCCATCGAGCGCCGGGCGGATGCCTGCGCGCTGCTGGAGGAAAACCGCGCCCGCTTTCAGGCGGGAAACCTGGAGATCGTCCCCGGCACGGCCCCGGAGGCCTGCCGGGCGCTGGAGGCCCCCACCCATGTGTTCCTGGGCGGCAGCTCCGGCAACCTCCGGGAGATTTTAGCGCTGGTGCGGGAGAAAAACCCCGCCGCCCGCGTCGTGGCCGCCGCCGTCACCCTGGAGTCGGTGGCCGAGCTCAACGCCTGCCGGGACGCGTTCCCCTTTACGGAGACCGAGGCGGTCTGCCTCACGGTGGCCCGTGATCGGAAGGCGGGGCGCTACCACCTGATGAGCGCTCAGAACCCCATCTACCTCTTCACCTTTCAACAAAAGGAGCCCTGTTCATGAGATGGTCTCTCGCTGCCCTGCTGATCGGCTTTGGGCTGGATCTCCTGCTGGGGGATCCCCGGGGCGTCCCCCATCCGGTGGCGCTCATCGGGAAACTGATCTCCGCGCTGGAGCGCATGCTGCGCCGGAGCTTCCCCCAAACAGCGGCGGGAGAGCGCTGGGCGGGCGGCGTGCTGTGGGTGCTGACGGCGGGGCTGTCCCTGCTGATCCCCGCGCTGCTGCTGTGGGCCTGCCGCCGGGTGAGTCCTTGGCTGGCCCTGGCGGCGCAGAGCGTGATGAGCTGGCAGATCCTGGCCGTCCGCTCTCTGCGGGAGGAGAGCATGAAGGTCTATACCGCCCTGGAGTCGGGGGACTTGGAGGCCTCCCGCCGGGCCGTCTCCTGGATCGTGGGCCGGGACACCGAGCGGCTGGATGAGGCCGGCGTCGCCCGTGCCGCGGTGGAGACGGTGGCGGAGAACACCTCCGACGGCGTGGTGGCGCCCCTCTTTTTCCTGGCGCTGGGGGGCGCGCCGCTGGGCTTTTTCTATAAAGCGGTCAACACGATGGATTCCATGCTGGGCTATGTGGAGCCGCCTTACCGCAACATCGGGCTGGTGCCCGCGAAAATGGACGATGTCCTGAATTTTCTCCCCGCGCGGCTGGCCGCGCTGCTGATGCTGGCGGCGGGGGGGCTGCTGGGACTGGATGTGGGCAGCGGCTGGCGTATCTTCCGCCGGGACCGGCACAACCACGCCAGTCCCAATTCCGCGCAGACCGAGTCGGTCTGCGCGGGGCTGCTGGGTCTGCGCCTGGCGGGGGACGCATGGTACCACGGCGTGCGGCACGAAAAGCCCTTCATCGGCGACGAACGGCGGGCGATCGAGCACGCGGATATCCCCCGGGCCTGCCGGCTGATGTACGGGACGGCGGGGCTGGCCCTGCTGTGCAGCGCGGCGCTGCGGGCGCTGTTGGCGCTGCTGGCGGGGCGCCTGTAACGCCGGATGGGAGCCGTGCCGGGAGAAGAAAGCGATCCGGCCGTTGATTTTGAAACGCAGGGAAGTGACGCCATGCTCTACCAAACCGGAAACCCGCACGGCGGCGACCGCTACGGCCGCCCCGTGGCGCTGGATTTTTCCGCCAACACCAATCCCCTGGGCACGCCGGAGGCGGTGCGCCGGGCGGTGGCGGAGTCCGCCGCCTGCCTGGACCGCTATCCGGACCCCTACTGCCGGGCGCTGGTGGGGGCTTTGGCGGATTACGAGCAGGTGCCGGAAAAATATCTGCTCTGCGGCTGCGGAGCCGCGGAGCTCATTTTCTCCTACTGCGCCGCCCTGCGTCCCCGGCGGGCGCTGGAGCTGGCCCCCACCTTTTCCGAGTATGCGGCGGCCCTGACGGCGGCGGGCTGCGGGGTGGAGCGCCACACCCTTTCCCGCTGCACGGACTTCCGCCTGACGGAGGCGGTCCTTCCGGTGCTGCGGCAGGCGGCGTGGGATGTGGTCTTCCTCTGCAATCCCAATAACCCCACCGGGCAGCTGGTGGAGCCCGGCCTGCTGGCGGAGATCTGCCGCATCTGCCGGGAAAAGGAGATCCGCATGTTTGTGGACGAATGCTTTCTGGACCTGGCCGACCCCGGGCGGAGCGCATCCCTCAAACCCCTGCTGGCGGAGCAGCCGGGACTGTTCCTGCTGAAGGCATTCACCAAAAGCTATGGTATGGCGGGATTGCGCCTGGGGTACTGCCTCAGCGCCGACGGGGCGCTGCTCCGGGCCATGGGGCGCACGGTACAGCCCTGGAATGTCTCCCTCCCCGCCCAGGCCGCCGGGGTGGCGGCCCTGGGGGAGAGCGCCTTTTTGGCCCGGACCCGCCGGGTCATCCGCGCCGAGCGGGCCTTCCTCCGGGCGGGGCTGGAGCAGCTGGGGCTGTATGTCTGTCCCTCCCAGGCCAACTACCTGCTGTTTTACAGCCCGCTGCCCCTGAAGGACGCCCTGCTGGAGCGGGGGATCCTGGTCCGGGACTGCTCCAATTACCGCGGCCTGGACGCGGGCTGGTACCGGATCGCCGTGCGGCGGCATGAGGAAAATCAGACCCTGCTGAGCGCCCTGAGCGCGCTCCGAAAGGAAGCTTGATATGGCCAGAACCATTATGATCCAGGGGACCATGTCCAACGCAGGCAAAAGTCTGCTGGCGGCGGGGCTGTGCCGCATTTTCCGGCAGGACGGCCTGCGGGCGGCCCCTTTCAAGAGCCAGAATATGGCGCTCAATTCCTTCATCACCGCTGCGGGCGGCGAGATGGGCCGGGCCCAGGTGGTCCAGGCGCAGGCGGCGGGCATCGCGCCCGACGTGCGCATGAACCCCATCCTCCTCAAGCCCACCACCGACATGGGCAGTCAGGTCATCGTGAACGGCGCGGTGGTGGGGAACATGACGGCCCTGGAATATTACCGCCGGAAAAACGAGTTCATCCCCGCCGTGCTGGAGGCCTACCACAGCCTGGCGGCGGAATACGACGTGATCGTCATCGAGGGCGCGGGCAGCCCGGCAGAGATCAACCTCAAGCGGGAGGACATCGTCAACATGGGCCTGGCCAAACTGGTGGACGCCCCCGTCCTGCTGGTGGGGGACATCGACCGGGGCGGCGTGTTCGCGCAGCTCTACGGCACCATCGCCCTGCTGGACGGGGAGGAGCGCCGGCGGGTCAAAGGGACCATCGTCAATAAGTTCCGGGGGGACCGGGCCATCCTTCAGCCCGGACTGGAGCAGCTGGAGCGGCTGTGCGGCGTTCCGGTGGCGGGGGTGGTGCCCTATCTCCACGTGGATATCGACGACGAGGACAGCCTGACTGAGCGCTTCTGCCGCGCCACCGCCCGCAAGCTGGTGGATATTGCGGTCATCCGCCTGCCCCGCATTTCCAACTTCACCGATTTCAGCCCCTTCGAACGGTATGAAAACGTATCCCTGCGCTATGTGGGCAGCGTGCGGGAGCTGCATCAGCCGGACCTGATCCTGCTTCCGGGCACCAAGAGCACCATCGCCGATCTGCTCTGGCTGCGCCAGAGCGGGCTGGAGGCGGCGGTGCAAAAGGCCGCCGCCGCCGGAACGCTGGTGTTTGGCGTGTGCGGGGGCTATCAGATGCTGGGCCGCACCGTATCCGACCCGGAGGGCGTGGAGGCCGCCGGGGTCACGCAGGCCGCCGGACTGGGCCTGTTGCCGGTGGATACCGTCTTCCGGGGGGAGAAGAAGCAGACGCAGGCCAGGGGCGTGTTCGGTCCGGTGGAGGGGCTGCTCGCCCCCCTGAGCGGCATGGCCTACGAGGGCTACGAGATCCACATGGGCCGCAGCGCAGCGGAACGCGCGCCCATCCTGGTGGGGGGCGGAAACGTCTACGGCAGCTACCTCCACGGTATTTTCGACGCCCCCGGCATCGCGGATGCGGTGCTGGGCGTCCTGTGCGCGCGCAAGGGCGCCGACCCGGCCCGATTGGGCAGCTTCGACGCGCGGGCTTACCGGGAGCAGCAATATGACCGGCTGGCCGACGGAGTGCGCGGCGGACTGGATCTGGACTTTGTGTACCGTGTGCTCGACGGCCGCGCGGAGTGAGCCCGCGGACGGCGGGAATGCGAAACGGCTGCCCGGAAGGGCAGCCGTTTTTTATGGGAGGGATCAGGCCTCCATATGGCGTCCCAGAAACCCTGCAATGGTCTGTACCAGCTTATAATGCGTTTCGTTGTTTTTCATGTCGTTGTCCGTGCCGGCAAAGAGCACGCAGCCCAGCACATCGCCCTCGGACAGGATGGGCGCGGCACAGTTGATCAGGTATTTGTCCCCGTCCTCACAGATGGGCAGCGGGCTGTCTCCCGCTTTATACTGATAGATCTGACGGCCCTCCATGATCTGTTCCAGTTCGGCGGAGACCCGCTTGTCGGCCAGCTCCCGCCGGGCGGTGCCCGCCACGGCGATGCAGGTGTCCCGGTCGGTGATGACCGCGATCTCACCTGTGGTTTTGTTGAGCGTTTCGCACATCTGACCGGCGAAGTCGCCCAGACCGCCCATCAGGGAATATTTCCGGAAAATAACGCCGCCATCCTTATCCGTGTAGATCTCCAGCGGGTCGCCCTCGCGGATGCGCATCGTCCTGCGGATCTCCTTGGGGATGACCACGCGCCCGAGGTCGTCGATACGGCGCACGATACCAGTCGCTTTCATATATAAACTCCTCCTGCGGTTTCAGTGTTACGGCACTTAGTATCCGCAGGTTTCTTTTGCCTATGCAGGCGGGAGAGATGGTTTCATTTGGAAGGCACAAGACCATGCGCCTGGTTTTTGCGGCCGCCGGCTGGAAAAACGGAAAATTAAGGCTTTGCTTTTGCAGGTTCTTGGAATTATAGCTTGAAATGGGGGGATGGGAAGGTTATAATCAAAAATGGAATAAAATCGGGTGCAGTGGGAGCAAAAACCCCTGCCGCCCTGCCGCAGAGCGCCGGAAAGGGCCATGGCCCTTTCGTCCATTCCCCGGGGAATGGACAGAAAGAGCGGGACCTGCGGGAAGGAGGAATGAAATGAAGAGACGAACGCTCGGATTGCTGCTGGCCGTATGTTTGGCGGTGGGCCTGCTGGCGCCGGCCGGCGCGGCGGAGGCTTCCGGTGCCCGTGTCCTGCTGGAGGCGGGCAAACCGGACGCAGACGGCTGCTTTACCGTAGCGATGCGCATTTACAACGCTGCTTTCAACGCATTCCAGTTCGTGCTCTGGTATGACGGGGACACAGTGCGCCCCGTGGACGCCTCCGGGCAGGAGACCCAGCGCTTTTCCGCCTTTGCCCAACCGGAGGATGACGGCTGGATGGCCGCCATCGGCACCGCCATCGATCCGGAAAGGGGACTGATCGATTTCACCGGCTATGTAACGCCGGGGCAGGGCGCGGCGGTGGACGCCCAGCCGCAGACGGGCGTGGCCGTTGTGGGGGAGGGCGGCCTGGACCTGTTCACCTTCCGCTTTCAAAAGACGGGGACGGCCCCGGCGGTGATCCGGCTTGCAGCCCGGGGCAAGACGGAGGCATGGCAGGCGTATTTGCCCGAGGGCGGCGCGGTGCTGAACGCCGGGGTCAGCGCTCCGGTGACGCTGGAGATCGTCTTCCCGGAGGAGACCGGCGCGAGCTCTGTTACGGAGGTGGCGGCGCCGGAGCCCCCCGCGGAGCCGGGAACGCCGGCGGCCGGCGGCAGCATGACGCGGGCGGAACGCCTGAACGGCACCGTGATCCTCCAGATCGGAAATTCCGCCGCTTCGGTGGAGGGAATCCGTCAGGAGATTTACCCGGGGGAGCCCGGCGTGACGGCCTATGCCCATGATGGGCGGACCTTTGTGCCCGTCCGTTTTGTGGCGGAGCGCCTGGGCGCCGATGTGGGCTGGGAGAACGAGACCCGGACGGTGGTCATCCGGCGGGACGGGAAGACGGTCCGCATGACGGTGGGCAGCCTGGAATATACGGTGGACGCAGCGCCGTTTTCCATGGACGCCCCGGCCGAATTTTCCGGGGACCCCAGCACGGTACATCAGCGCACGATGGTGCCCATCCGCTTTGTGGCGGAGGCGCTGGGCATCGATGTGAAGTGGGACGCGGCCACCAACGCCGTCATCCTGTCCCCGGCGGATACGCCCTGGGACCTGGACGGCGCGCTGGAGCAGGAGTTGCTGGCGGATACGCTGCTGATGCTCTCGCCCCTGGTGTCCGGACTGTTGGAATGAGGAGGAGCGGAAATGAAACGAAGACTCGGAGCGCTGACGCTGGGCCTGTGCCTGGCCGCCGCGCTCTGTACCCCCGCGCTGGCGGCGGCAGCGCCCGCCGCACCGGTGGTGGAACATAAGACGGCCGACAGCTTTACCGTTACCTATCAGGGCACGGCGAAGAATCAGTACGTACTGCTGGTGGTGAAGGCCGGGACCGATCTCAATAGCTTGACGGCGGATTCCATCCTGTACATCGACCAGGCGGCGGCGGATGAAAACGGTGTGGCCGCCTTCGCGAACCTCACGGACAGTACGAAGGGCTTCCTGCTGAAAAGCAGCCAGAGCGCCGACGTATACGTGGGCGGAGCGGAGCTGGCCGCCCCGGCGGCATCGAAATTTGAGGCGGAGAAGGTCGGACAGGACGGTACCTATACCGGCGGCGGCATCTATTTCGCAGGGGTGCCGGTGAGCGGGACAGTAGCATTTCAGGAATCGTCAGTAGCAGCAGCGGTAACGCTTTACGACGCGCAGGGAGAACAGGTTGCTTCTGTATCAACAGATGCATCCGGCGCATATCGGTTTGAGTGTGTGCCGCTTGGGAATGGTTACAAACTGGTAGTGACAAAACCGGGCTATTGCTCTTATACGATTAGTAACATATCCATTCAAGAGGAGAGCGTACTGCAACCAGTGGACATTCAGTCAGGCGCGGGCGATGTGAACGGCAACGGGGAGATAAATGTTTACGACCTGACGGAGTTGCTGGGTGAGTTTAACCGTTCTGGTGAACAGATACAGAATTCCAAGGCGGATATCAATGGAAACGGTACAGTCAACGTATATGATTTGACTTATCTACTCAGCAACTTTAATCATTCCAGTATTATTGTCGATGCGGCAGGGGAGGCATGAAAAGCGTGAAAAAAGCAAGAGCATGGGTAGCGCTGGTATTGACCTTTGCACTGGTGACGGGTCTTGCGGCCCCAGCCTATGCAAGTGCGGAGACCAAAGGGAGCGTGACCATCCAGCAGGAAACGGCGGATGCTGATCAAGGGGTTTATAAACTGGTTGTGAAAGCACAATCGTCTGTGGCGGTTACAACAGCGGCTATAGCGATTTCCTTTGATCAGAATGTCGTCCAGCCGATGAGTTATCAATCCTCAACGGGAACGTATATAGCAGCAGAAGGTATTTCAGATGGAAATACATCCGTTGTTGACACGTTTGCACAAAGCTGCGCATTTGTTAGTCCTAACACTCCATACTTTAGCAGAACAGCGGCTAAGTGGGCTGTGGGAGAGAATCGGGTGGCCTTTGCGCTTACGATGAAAAGCACAGATGATAGTAATGGAACATCAATTGCACAGGGGGCAGTGATTGCAGAGTTCTATTATTCGATCAAAGCGGGACAATCGCCCGCAAAAGGTACGTTCCGGCTGGAAACCAGTGGAGCAAAGGATTCATTGCTCAACAAGCTTTTTACAGACAGCGGTGAGCAGCGTGCCATCTTCCTGGGCACAAAGAGTGCTGGCGATTATATGTACTACGGGGCCGCAGATGGAAGCGGCAACCTGACGGCAAGCCTTACCTATGATGGAAGTGACGTTCAAAAGCTTGGTGCTCTGGAACTTGGGACTGTAGCGGACATTACCGTCTCTGCGGTCGATCAGACCAGCGCCGCGCCCAGTGTGACTGCGCTGGATACCGAGGGCGGCGCCATGACCGCCCCTGCGCTGAGCTGGACCTATGATCCTGCGACGGCCCCCAAGGGGATTACGTACAACAACGACGGCACCATCACCGTGAGCAAGGACGCGCTGAGTACGAGAATCAAGCTTACGGCCTCCAGCGGCGCGGTCACGAGCAATCCGGTCACAATCACCGTCACCCGGCCGGAGGCGGTGCTGACTTCTGTACAGCTGTCCCGGAATGAAGTCACGGTGACCGGCGGTACGAGCGCCGAACAGACGGTCGCCGCCAAGGCCTATGACCAGGTTGGCGCTGAAATCAGCGAGGTCACCTGGTCTGTTTCCGGCGAGGATACCGCCAATGTGACCATGAGCGGCAATACCGTCACCGTCAAGGCGGCGGCCAAGGCGGGCACGTATACGGTCACGGCGCAGCAGGGGAGCGTGAGCAGGACCGCCGACCTGACGGTCTCCCGCGCCGCGGCCGAGGCCGCTGAGCTGAACATTTCCGGCGGTCAGGTGGACGTGCTGGTCCCCGCGGACGGCGGCGCGGCCAGCACTACCGCGGCGTTCACCGCCGCGGTGAAGGATCAGTACGGCGAGAGCTTTACCGGCGCGGTGAACTGGACGATCACCGATGAAGACAATCAAGCGGTCGAGGGCGTTTCCATTGCGGGCGGCGTTGTCACGGTCACGAGCGCGGCGAAGGCCGCCGTGACCGACACGACCGGGAAGCGCTTCACCATTACCGCTGTCTGCGGCGACGCGCAGGGTAAGGCTGCGATCACCATCAAGCGGGACACACCGGCGGCCACCAAGGCCAAGTTGTTCCGCGGCGGCACGGAGCTGGGCGCGACGGACACGGTGGTCAAGCCGGTCGCCGGCGGCGCAGTGAAGACGTATGCATACGCCGCCAGGCTGTACGACCAATACGGCGTGGAAATGAGCGGCACGCCTGTTTGGAGCACAGCGGAATTCACCGGGAATACGGATAACAAGATCACCTTTTCCGATGGAACGCTGACTGTGCCCGCAGACGCTGCGAAGGGGGCTACCGCCAAACTTTCCGCAGTGATCGACGGCAAGAGCGCTGCGGTTACCGTCACAATTACCGATCTCAGCGTTGATTGGAGGGGCATTGTAACAAAGCCAATCACTTACGGCGAGCAGAATTCCGCTGCCGTGACCCTTCCCGCCTCTGGTACCGCCGACGCGGCGGGCGTTACGATCCACGGCAACTTTTCCGTGGTGAATCCGGACGCCATCCAGGCCTATGGGAGCGGCACGGTGACCGTGACGGTTCAGTTTACTTCCACCGAGACCACGGGAGACTATGTGGGCGTATCGGTCACCAGGGATTTTTCGATCACCATCGGCAAGCGCCCCATTACCGTAAAAATGGACGATCAGAGCCGGGAATACGGGGCGGACAATCCTGAACTGACCTTTACCATCAACAGCGGGGAACTGGTCGGAACCGATACAGCGGACGTGCTGGGGGTCACCGGCCACTGTGAAGCTACCGCCGCCTCTGCCGCCGGTACGCCTGTGGAGATCACCGGTACCGCAGCGTCGGACAACTACGCCGTTACGGTGAACAAAGGCGCCCTGACCATCACCAAGGCCGTGCTGACGCGGACGGGGGAGCCCCTTGCGCTGGGCGAGATCCTTGCCAGCGCGGAGATGGACGCGGACGCCCTGCTTGCGGCGGTGAAGGCGAAGAACCCCATCCTGGCGGCTACGTATTGCAAAGGCGCATCCTGGACCACGTTGGACGTGTCCTGGGCGCTGAAGAGCGGCACGTATGACCCCAAGGGCGGCACGTATCGCTATGAGGGCACGCTGACCCCCGCGGATCCCGCCAATTTCTCCTACAGCGGGGGTACGGTAACGCTTGACGTTGCCGTCACACCCGTGACCGGCAGCGTTGTCTGGACGGTCCCGGCCCTGACCAAGGCGAAGAGCGAGGTAACCGGGGCCGCGAGCGTCAGCGCGCTGCTGGGCGTGGGCGAAACGGTGACCGTGGACTATGACCACGGCGTCGCCGACGGTCCCTATCCCATCACCGGCTGGACGCCCGCGCTGGAGACGCTGAAGGGCTACGACGTCAGCACGGCGGACAAGACGGTGGATGTGGCCCCAACCGTGACGTTCCCCGCATGGGCGACCATCGACACCAGCGCGATGAAGACGGCGCTGACCATCACCAACAAGTTCCAGGTCACCGTGACTGCGACCGCGCCCGGCGATATTACCTATGGCGCAGCCCTGGGCGATCCCAGCGCCAGCCAGACCGCCGGCGCGCACGGTACGGATGCAAGCGGTACCTATACCTATTGCTATGAGGGCTCCGGAAGCACCGACTACGGCCCCAGCGCGGAGAAGCCCGTCAACGCGGGGACCTATACCGTCACTGCCACGCTGGTCAGTGATACCCACGCGGGCATTTCCGCGCCCGCCGCATTTGCCATCGGCAAAAAGGCGCTGACGGAGGGTATGCTGACCATTACCGGAACGTACGTCTACACCGGCTCGTCCATTACGCCCAGCTACACGGTGGCGGACGGCGCGCTGCTCCAGGAGAGCGACTACACCGCCGCGGTGACCAACAACGTGAACGCCGCCAAGAGCGACGGGGCGAGCGCGCCCACCGTGACCATCACCGCCGCTGAAAACGGCAACTACTCCGGCAGCCTTTCCAAAACCTTTACCATCGCGCCCAAGAGCATTGCCGGGGTGAGCGTAGACGGCTATTCCAGCAGCTACACCTACACCGGCGCCGCCATCCAGCCTGGAGTCCACGTGAAGGACGGCGGGAAAACGCTGGTGAAGGACACGGACTACACGCTGCGCTACGGCGCCAATACGCAAACCAAAGATGGCGGCACCATTACCGTGGAGGGCAAGGGCAACTACACCGGCAGCACCCAGCCTTATTCGTTCGCCATCACCCCCGCCCCGGCCCGCGGCATTGTGTCGATCTCTGGTACCTGTACGGTCGGGAACACGGTGTCTGCAGCTGTTTTTGAGGCCGAGGTGGGCGATGCTCCGGCCTACCAGTGGTATCGCGACGGCGCGGCCATCGAGGGGGCGGATCAAGCGTCCTATACCCTGACCGGCGCGGACGCCGGGGCCAGGATCACCGTCGCGGTCACCGCCGGCGGCAACTACACGGGCGTGCTGACCAGCGCCGCCGTCACGGTGGGCAAAATAGACATCGGGAGTTCCGGCTACCGGCTGGATGTTCGGCAAGAGCCCGTGCCCTCGGCGGCTCCTGCCGTGGGAAGCACGCTGGTGGCGCAGCCCGGGCACACGGACGGGCCGCAGCATCATGATCCGAAAGACTATGATCTGGTCTGGGCCCGGGACGGGCAGGAGCTGCCCCCCGCCACCCCCACGGACAAGTATGTGGTGACCAAGGCCGACCGGGGCCATGCCCTGCGGGCCAAGCTGGTGGGCAAGGGCAGTTACACCGGCGAATTATGGAGCGATCCCATCCGTATACCGGCCGACCGGCCCGACGCCCCCGTGGTGACTGCCGCCGCGGGCAGCGGCCTTGTGACCCTGAAGTGGACCTGCGACGACGCGGGCGCCCCGATCACCAATTACCTGCTCACCCTGCCCGACGGCGCCATGGTCACCCTGAGCGGCAGCACGACCGGCTATACCGCTTCCGGGCTGACCAACGGCCAGCGCTACACCTTCACCGTCCGGGCCGTCAATGGGCTTGGGACCGGCGACGCCGGTTCCGCCTCCGCTACCCCGACCTCGGATTCCGGCGGCGGCAGCTGGAGCGGCGGCAGCACGGTCACCACCTACACCATCACGGTCAAACAGAGCGTGGGCGGCGAGATCGCCCCGGAGACGACCAAAGTCAAGCGGGGCGCCGACCAGACGTTCCGCATCACCCCGGACGACGGCTGCGCGATCGCCGACGTGCTGGTGGACGGCAAGAGCGTGGGTGCGGTAAGCAAGTATACCTTCGAGAACGTAAAGGCAGCGCATACCATTCAGGCCGTCTTTGAAGAAACCGGCGGGAGCACGCCGCGCGTCACCTTCTCCGACGTGGACGAGAACGGCTGGGCCGCGGAGTACATCTACTTCCTGGCCGGGCGGGAGATCGTCGGCGGCGTGGGCGGCGGCCTGTTCGCCCCCCAGCGCTCGATCACCCGCGCTGAGTTTGTGAAGATCCTGGCCGGTGTGGCCGGCGCGGGGGAGGCGCAGACGGATTCCACCCGCTTCACCGACGTTGCGCCGGGCAGCTGGTACGCGCCTTACGTGGCGTGGGCCGTGGAGCACGGCGTGACCACCGGTACCTCCGCGGCCACCTTTGCGCCGGACGACACGATCACCCGTGAGCAGATGGCGGCGATGATCTACCGCTATGCGTCGTCCGCCGGCGTGACGCTGCCCAAGACCCGGGACGCGGTCCGCTTCAGCGACGCCAGCGGCTTCTCCGGCTGGGCCATCGAGGCCATTGACGCCCTGACGCGGGCCGGGATCCTCGACGGCGTGGGCGCCGGACGCTTTGCTCCCCAGGAGAGCGCTACCCGCGAACAGGCCTGCAAGATGCTGGCCCTGCTGCTCCAGATCATCGAAGAGGCGTAACAGATACAACACACCGGAAGGGAGGCTTATGCACGGGCATAAGCCTCCCTTCCGACAAAACGGGCGAAGGAGGCCGCAGATATGTCAAGCAGGTTCGGAGAAAGCGGCAGCTTGCCGGAAAAGTGCCGGCACTTCCGGGGGCCGGGCGCCGTTCCGGGATTGAAACAGGTCCTGGCCGTGCTGGGCGGGTTGACGCTGTTGTGCCTGGGGGCCTCCGCGGCGGAGTGGAGCATGCCCAGGGTCGCGGCGGAGGAGCAGCAGTATCAGGTAACGGCTGCTCTGGACGGCGGCGCGGGCCGGGCCTTTCTGGCCGGATACGCCGACGGGCGGATGACGTTTTTGCAGGCGGCGGACGCCGCAGACGGTGCGCCCCTGCAGTTCCGGGTGCCCCGAAGCATGTGCCTGGAGCGGCTGCAGCTGCTGGCGCTGGATGACGCCGGAAAGCCAATCGCCGCTGCACAGCCGGTGGACCTGGGCGAGGGGGGCCGCGGCGCGCTGGCGGCGGCGCTCTATCAGACCGTTCTGGAACATGAGGTGCTCGCCGGCCGAATGCCCGATGCGGAAGTGGGCGAATGCCCGTATACCGACTGCGGCAGTCTGGGCGAGGAGGAACGGCAGGCGGTGACCTGGGCAAGCGCCCACCAGCTGATGGAGGGGACCGGGGCGGAAACGTTCGAGCCGGAGGGAGCGGTTACCCGGGAACAGGCGGCCGTGATCTTTTGGCGGCTCTATCAGCGGCTGTTCGACGGCCAGCGTCAGACCTACCGGCCCGGCAGGCCGGCCGGTGCGGTCCAATTCTCCGACGTGTCCCCCACCCGTTGGAGCCGGGAGGCCATCCAGGCCGCAGCGGGCGCAGGCATCCTGGCGGGGGAGCAGGACGGGGCCGCGTGGAGGTTCCGGCCCACAGAGCTGCTCACCCGAGCGGACATCCAGGCGCTGGCACAAGAGATCGGGACCGCTCTGACGGCGCGCGCGGCCACGTTCCAAGCCGGACCCACACAATTCCCCAGTTGGGAGGCGGCGGGGGAAAACGCCTGGGTGCTGGCCCAAAACGGCGAAACGGTAAGCATCCACGTGGGACACCAGGGGGTGAGCGGCACGGCCTCCTATCAATGGTACTGCCGCTACTACGACGCAGCGCTGGACGGCTGGCGCACGGAGCCGGTCGAGGGCGCAACGCAGTATATCTGCACGTTCACCATGACGCCGGAGCGAAAGGATGCGGAATTTTTCCTGGTATCCACCGGGTACGCATCCACCGGCGACGGATGGGGCAGCAGCGAGAGCAGCCGGTTCCATGTCTACCTCCTGACGGACAAAACGCTGGAGCTGACGCTGCTCCAGGATGGAAGCGCGGTGGAAGAGCGGCTGCCGGTCAACGTGACGTTTGCCGGGACGGGCTTGGTCCGTGAGGCCGAAGCCCTGGGCAACGGCCGCTATCAGGTGGCGGAGGTCCCGGCCGCGTCCTTTGCAGTGACGGTGTGTGCGCCTGAGAGCAATGTGCCCTATCCGCTGCTGCTGGACAGCGGCAGCGGGGAAGTCACCGGTACGGAGGGCGCAGCCGTTTGCCATACCGTAAGGCTGGACCTGCATACCCAGCAGGGAATGCCTCAGAGGCCGGAGATCCGGGCCGTCAGCGGAGACAATACGGCGCTGTCCTTCGCCTGCGCGGTGGAGGACGGCGGAACGCTGTCCCTCTGGTGGGAGCGCTGGGCACAGCCGGGGGTGGGAAGCTGCGCGGCGCGGTATGAGACGCCGGACGGGCAGCTGGCGCTGGCGCAACTGAGCCTGCAGCCGGGTACGCAGTGGTATTTTGTGCCGCGGGCGCAGAATACGCAGGGAGAAGTATGGTGCCGGGATCTGGGCACGGCAGAGCCCATTCTGGTGACGGTGGACACATCCGGAACGGCGCTGGTGACCGTGCCGGACTATTATGCCTTCGTGTCCGATACCGCCAACGTGATCCCGATGGACGCAGCCGTCCCCGCCCCGTTGGACAGTGTGAAGATCGCCATTTCCGGAATGGATCCGAATCCGGCGGTAACCAGAGAAGACGTAACGGTCTGCGGTCTGCCGGAAGGACTGGATTACGAAGTGGCCTGCTATCTGGACCGGGACGACCCAACCCAATTCCGGCGGGGGATCGAACTGGTCGTGACCGGACAGGCGCAGAGCGCGGTCACAGAGCCGGTCGGCCTGCGCATTCTGGTAAAGCCGGGAGCGCTGCTGGGCGAGACGGCGCAGGAAACCTGGATCGAAACCGTGGAGCTGCGGCCCTGGGCGGAGGAGGCCGAGCGGGCGGCGGCGCCTGGCTGGCGCGTGACGGACGGGGTGCTGCGGCAGGTCCTGCCGGAGCCTCGTTTCAGTACCCGCACGGTCCGGGGGGACCTGGCGCTTTTGCGGGATGGGACGCGCTTCCCGCTGCGAAAGAGCTTTTATTGGGAGCGCAGCTCCCTCTATATCGAAACGCCGGTCTTCTTCCTGGAGCCGGGAGATGCGCTGCTGGGCTGCGCCTGGGAGGAATATTACAGAGAACAGGCCTCCGGCTGGTCCGAGCCGGTGCGGGTGACGGCGGGCGGAGCGATCGCCGCCATTGAGGACCGCTCTTTCCGGCGAAACACCACCTTTGGCTGTTACGTCCTGTTCCTGACGGGGGACTTTGAGCCGGGCGTATACGGCCTGGAGGTGGCGGGGCGGCGTACGACCTGCATACAGGACGACAGCGACCGGACCATCGGCCTGGAGATCTGGGAGGACGACACAGCGGCAGAGTTTTTCAGTCAGCCCGCCACCCTCTATCATTATCAGGCAGTGGAGGAGAACGGAAGCATCGTCCTCCGGCAGAGCCCGGTGCTGGAGTTCACCATGCCGCCGGAGCTTACCGGACCCTATTGACGGCGGGATATCAAACAGGAAAGCGAGAGGACCCGATGAAAGTAAAATTACTGCTGGGCGCCTGCTTGGCGGCCCTGCTGCTGGCCGGAACGGCACAGGCCGCGGAAGCGCAGACGTTTGCACAGGCCGAGCTCTTCCAGGCCGGAAGCCTGACGGGCGACTATACCCGGCCGGGCGGGCTGGCGCTGATGGATGCCGGGGAGGAGGCGCTCTATACCCTGCTGTATGCGGGAATGCAGAATAGGGAGACGTCCATTGATATCTCCAAGCTCGGTGTGAACTGCGGCAGCGGCGGAGCGGAGATGCTGAAGACGGTTTATACCAGGGTCGTAAACGACCATCCGGAGCTTTTTTATGTGAAGACACGCTGGGGCTATCGCTGCTCCGCGGACGGGACCATTGAAACGGTAGCGCCGACGTACGACACAACGCTGCCCGCCGACGCGCAGGCACAGTTCGACGCAGCGGTGACGCAGGCGCTGGCGCAGGTGGACGCGGGGATGGACGATGTGGAGAAAGCGTTGGCGCTGCATGACTATCTGGCCGTACACTGCGGATACAACTGGGCGGTGGCCGCAGGAAAGCCGGAGGAGGCCCCGGATACCGTGTACAGCGCCTATGGCGCGCTGGTCGAGGGGGACGCGGTCTGTCAGGGATACGCGCTGGCGTACCGGCTGCTGCTGGAAGAAGCAGGAATTCCAAGCGCAATGCTGACCAGCGCGAATCATATGTGGAACCTGATGCAGCTGGGAGGCGACTGGTACCATGTGGACGTGACCTGGGATGATCCGGCGCCGGATACCCCGGGGATCGTCAGCCATCAGTATTTCCTGATCTCGGATGCCCGCCTGAACGGGCTGGACACAGGCGCGAGCCATATCTGGAATGAGGAGCTGCAGGCGCGCACGAGTACGAAATATGAGGACGGGTGGGCCTTCAATGGGAGTTGGTATCCCCTGTACCGGTGGAGCGGAGCGTATTATTACGTCAAGTTTGGATCGAATCCGTACGAATACGCACTGTATCGGACAGATGATTTATCGCAGATAGGAATCAGCATAGTCGGGCAGCTGGCCAACGGCTATGACAGCAGATTTGGCGCGCTCTGGCTGAACGGCTTTCTGTACGATACGACGGCGGCGGGCGCGGAGCGGATCCTCTGGCGGTGCAGCCTGGACGATGGGAGCCGGGCGGAGGTCGGACGTATCCCGTTTACAGAAACAGCCTCAGAAGACGGGGCCTACCCAGCGGACAGGGATGGGGTGGGCCTGCGCTATGCGGCGGAGACCGGGGAAGTGGAGGCAATCTCCCGTACCCGGCCCACGGCGGTCCTGGGCGCGTTCCGCCAGCGGGATTACCCGGCGGCATGGGATCAGGTCAGCACGGAAACGGTGGAGATCGCAGGGCTCCAGGCGATGCCGGAGGGATACCGGGTGGGCGTCGCCTGGGGGGAGGCCGCGCCCGCCGCGGCACAGGATCTGTGGGAGATTTTCTATAAGGAAGGAAGGCTGGTCGGCCTGCGGCGGTCTGCGCTGCGGCATGAGGAGAGCGGGCTGGAGATCATTGCGCTGGAGACGGCCGGGCTTCCGGATTGGGATCAACGGAAGCTGGTGATCCTGGATGAAGCCAGCTGGAGCCCAGCCTGTGAGGCGTGGGTGCAGGACGAAACGGCAATCCGGTAAACGCAGCGGGAGCGCCCGCGGCCATAGGCCGCGGGCGCTCCCGCTTGGTGGATCTTATGCCTTGCGGTAATTCTGAAACTTGCCGAGCACGGCGTCCAGCTCCGCGTCCGTCAACTTCACGCCTCCGCCCGCCATGCGGGCATGGTAGTAGACCTTGGCCAAAAATTCGATCTGTTGGGCCGTGTCGAACGCGAAGGCGAGACTGCCCCCCACGGCAAGCAGCCCGTGGCTGCCCAGCAGACAGGCGTTATGCTCCGTCCCCATGGCGGCGTAAGCGGCCTGCGCCAGTTCCAGGGAGCCGAAGGGGTAATAAGGGATGCAGGGCACATCCCGGCCGGAATAGGCCACCAGATAGTGGATGGGCTCGATGCTCCAGCGCAGGCAGGAGAGAACGGTGGCAAAGGTGGAGTGGGTGTGTACCACAGCGTCCACATCGGGGCGGCCCAGGTAAAAAAGGCGGTGCAGGTCGTACTCGCTGGAAGGTTTGCGACAGCCGTCCACAAGCGTGCCCTCGGGGGTGAGGACCACCACGTCTTCCGGGTTTGTGCGGAAATAATCCATGCCGGAGGGACTGATGGCCATCAGGTTCTGCGTCCGGTCAAACACGCTCAGGTTGCCGAAGGTGCCCTCTGTCAGGCCGGAGGAGACCAGGCGCCTGCCGTACTCCACCACCAGCTCCCGTTGTTCCTGCAGCAGCATTGTAAAACTTCCTTTCCGTTCGTCTGAGATAGAATAAGCATACGGGAAATGGAGAAATAAGTCAACCTTACCGTTGACAGCAGAAAATGATGCGGATACAATAAAACGAAACGTGCAACGAGCGGGAGGAAACGACGATGACCATCGACGAACTGCGCTGTGCTCTGCGGGGCGTGGCCGCTTACCGGCATATTGTGGACGCGCCCCTGATGGGCCTGACCCTGGAACTGCTGGACCGGCTTGCATCCGGGGATGGAACAGGGGCGGTGGAACGCTATGCCCGGCTGTTCTATGAGCTGCGGCAGGCGGACTGCAGCGGGCTGGGCATGTGGCTGCACGACCAGCTGCGGTACCAGGAATCGCCCTATGCCAGGCTGGTGGAGCGGGGCGGAGAGGATCCGGCCCTGGAGGAGGCGGCCCGGCGGGATGTGGAGACCTTCACGCTGCTTTCCGAGCTGGACTGCGACGCGGTGCTGCGGGAGATCGGAACGCAGGCGCCCCGGGAATTTTCCCGTGTGCTGGCCAATCTGCCCCGGTGGCGCGGAGGATGCCCCTTTACCTTTCAGGGGCTTACGGCGTTTTATCAGGCCAACGGGGCGGGCGTTTTCGCCCGCTACCACGCCTTTCTATGGGAGGATGGGGCTCTGCGGCCGGTGGAGCAGCCCGACTGCCCCGGTCCCGGCGAGATGATCGGTTATGAGCTGCAGCGGGATCAGGTGGTGGCAAACACCAGGGCCATGCTGGAGGGAAACCTGGTCAACAACGTGCTGCTCTATGGCGACAGCGGAACCGGCAAGTCGGCCACGGTGAAGAGCCTGCTTTCCCTGCCCGGCTTTGAGGATCTTCGGCTCATTGAGGTGCAGAAGGAAGAGCTGGGCGGGATGCCGGAACTGATCCGTACCCTGGCGGGGCGGCGGCGGAAGTTTATCCTGTTTATCGACGATCTGGCCTTTGATCAGGATGACCGGACCTACTCGGTGCTCAAAACCATCCTGGAGGGCGGGCTGGAGCGCAGGCCGTCCAACGTGGCGGTCTATGCCACGTCCAACCGGCGCCACCTGGTGCGCCAGACCTTCTCGGACCGGGCGGGGGATGAGGTGGACGCCAGTGAGACCATTCAGGAGAAGACTTCCCTGTCCGACCGCTTCGGACTGCGGATCCCCTATTTGGCGCTGAATAAGATCGAATTTCTGGCCCTTGTGGACCGCATGGCGGAGCAGGCGGGGATCGCCTCCGGCGGCGAGGCGCTCCATGCAGCCGCCCTGCGCTGGGAAATGCGCCATCCCGGCCGGACGCCGCGGACGGCAAAGCAGTTCATTGCCAGCCTGAGCCTGTAGGGGGCGCGCGAAGAACGGGCGCAGTTCCCAGGCGAGCGGGAGTGAGCCGCCGCGCAGCGGCGCACAAGCATTTTGCCGAAGGCAAACTCTTGGCGCAGGCGGGATTTATTCCCGCCGAGCAGGTAAAATAAGAACGGGCCCCCGCGGGATGGACGTTTCGGCCGGATCGGGAACGAAGCGGAGGGCAGGCGCCCGGGTTTGGGAGGGATCATAATGCAGTTGAGGCCGGCTGAACTGGGGGACTTGCCGCAGCTGAAAGCGGTCTATCAAGGGATCATCCGGGATATGACGCAACGGGATCTGACGATTTGGGATGAGATCTACCCATGCGCGTTTTTTGAGGAGGATATCGAGCAAAATCGGCTTTACCTTCTGCTGGAAGAGGACGCGGTCGTTGCCGCATTTGCCCTGTGCAGCTCCCATGCAGGGGCGGGACGGGTCAAGTGGGAAAAACCCGATGCCAGGGCGTGCTATCTGGAGCGTTTGGGCGTTCACGCCGATTACGCAAGGGGCGGCATTGGCAGCGCCCTGCTGGATCAGGCGGCCGCACTGGCCGGCGGGCGGGGCGCTGAATACCTGAGGCTGTTTGTAGCGGACTGCAACGCCCCCGCCATTGCGCTCTACCGGAAAAACGGCTTTCAGAGGGCGGAAGGGATTTATGATGAGCCCATTGCTCCTGACTTTGTGCTGCATGAATTTGGGTTGGAGCGGAAGATAACTGCCATTGACTTTTTCGCTGGAAATGGTACACTCAAGAATGTGACCGTAAGACGGAAATAAGAAAAGGAGAATGATCGCATGAAGCATAAGATCAGAGGCATTCTGGCCGGGATCCTGGCGGCGGCCCTGCTGCTCACCCCCGCGCTGGCCGCCGGGACGGAGCAGGCGCCCCAGCAGCTGCCCGATCCCTGGGCGTACAGCGCCATTGCGGACAGCTATGCCATGGGCCTGATGGACGACAATTTTACTACATACATCCAGTCTCCGCTGACCCTGGAACAGTTGGAGCACATGACCGGCATCGTGGCCGCGAAGCTTGCGGCGCTGGCCCTGCCGGTGAATCCGAACGCCGAGGCGGCGGCTCTGGTGCTGGATACCACCCGGGGCGGCGTGATGAACGCCCTCTATCAGGAGTGCGCGGCCTATGCGATGGATGGGTTGGATGGCGGCACGGCCGCCTTCCTGTCCGGCCTGGGCGTGGTTCAGGGCGACCAGTCCGGGGATCTGGCGCTGGAGCGTGCCTGTACCTATCAGGAGGCCATGGTCATGGCACAGCGCCTGATCCTGGCTGTGTACGACGCCAACGACGCCGGCTCCAAGGGCCTTCTGTGGAAGGCCGTCAACGGGAGCAACACCCTTTACCTGCTGGGCACCATCCATCTGGACCGGGACAATGTCTATCCCCTGCACAAGTCCCTGCGTCAGGCGCTCTATTCCGCCCAGAAGGTGGCCTTTGAGCTGGATTTCAACGATACGGACGGGATGGCCGAGTTCGTCGCCATGCAGACCTATGCCGACGGGAGCGCCCTGAAGGATCACATCAGCCCCGCGCTTTATGAGCGGGTGAGCGCCGCCCTGAAGGCGCTGGATATGACGCAGGAGCAGATCGATACCTACAAGCCCTGGGCCCTGGCCTCCACCTTTACCGCGCTGGCTTCTACGGACGCCACCACCAGCGGCAACGCCATGGCCATCGACCTGTACCTGAACAGCGCGGCCACCTGGGCCGGCCTGCCGGTGGAGGGCGTGGAGACCTATGCGCTTCAGGGCAACCTCTTTGATACGCTGAGCGCCGAATACCAGGAAGAGTATCTGGACGCCGCCCTGAGCATTTATGAGGCGGGGCTGGAGGGCGCACAGACGGATGAGAGCACCGCCCAGGCGGCCGCCGAAAACGAGCAGATGCTCAGCGCCATGTTTGCGGCCTGGAAGGCGCGGGACGTGGAGGCCTTTTCCAAGACCTACGACAAGGCGGCGATCGTCAACAGCGACGACGAACTCAACGCCCGCCTGTTTACGGACCGGGACCCCGGTATGATCCAGGCCGCCGCGGCCTATCTGGAGACCGAGGGGGAGAACACCTTCTTCCTGGCCGTGGGCGCGGGCCATATGACGGACCCCGGCGGGATTGTCTCCGGTCTGCGGGCGCTGGGCTATACCGTGGAACTGGTGCCGTAAGGAGGAAGAAGACATGCTGGAGCGGATCGAACAGGTGCTGGACGAACAGGTGCGCCCCTATCTCCAGGGCCATGGCGGCGCTGTGGAGGTGCGGGAGCTGACGGAGGACGGCCTGCTGCGGGTGCGGCTGCTGGGTCACTGTGCCGGCTGTCCCTCCGCTACCATTACCACCGAGCAGATCATCCAGGAGGCGGTGTGCGCCGCCATACCGGAGGTTCGGCAGGTGGTTTTGGTCGAGGAGATCGACGAGGACCTTCTGGCGCAGGCCAGGGCCATCCTCCGGCGCCGCGCATCCCCCGACGGCGGGAAATGAGGGAACGGCCGCAGGGGGCCGCAGCGGCCCGTGCGCGCGCTTTTTCACAAGGAGGACGGCGGCCCCCGGGGTTGGAACCCACTTGGAGTGGTTTGGATAAGCGGAGGATCAAATGATTGCTCCATCGTCAAAAATGCGCTTTATGCGTGGATCGAGAACGGGCATAGCGATTTTGAAGAGGAAAACACGGTTATATATGCGTTCCATGAACCGATGGCGTTCTTTTTTCACAGGGGACCAGATGCGATATTGATTTTCGGTGAATCGACTGCGCTCCATTCCAGACGGAGGGCGGGCCATAAAGATGGCCCGCTGTAGGTTTGTCAAAGATATTGGACAGTGAACTCTGCGGGAGAAAGCCAGTGAAGGGGCCTCATGGGGAAGTTGTTAGAGCGGCGGTTGTGGACAGTGAACTGCTTGTTAAAGCCGTTCAGGGAATAGAACTTGTGGCAGGAATAAAACCGCTTGTGGTCCTCCCGGTGGCTGCGTTCCACTTTACCGTTGTGCCTGGACGTGTAAGGGCGGATGAGCTTATGGCGGGTACCCGGCAGGGCAGCTGTTTGTTCGAATAAAGCAGGCAGATCCCGTTTGCTGTTGGAAAAACGGTTGGTGAACGCAAAGCCATTGTCAGTCTGGACACACTCCACCCGGATTTTTCTGCGAGCATACCATTTGACCAACTTTTTCAGGAAATCGGCAGAGGAATAAGTGGACTGCTCCGGATAAGCCCCCAGGAAACGCAGACGGGTGAACTCGTCAATAGCCGTATATTGGAACAGGCGAAGCTCCTGGTCTGCAATACACCTGCGGGGCACTACCTTCACATCTACCGGTACCCGTTGCCCTGGGTACGTCATCTGCTCATAGGGCTTTGGCTTGTAGACTGGTTTCTTCTCGGCCTGCGGGAACAGCCCCAGCTTGCGCATGACCCGGAACAAGCTCTCCGGGCGGCGGGTATAGCCCCGCTTCCGCAGACGGTGCCACAGTTCCACCATGCCCAGTTCGGGATTACGGCGGCGCATATCCCGGATCAGCTTCAGCTCCGCCTCCGTGTGCTGATTGGGATGGCTGTGCGGGCGTCTGGACGGGCAGGCCAGGGACTGCACCGTCCCGTCCCAGCGGGTCTTCCAGAAGTAGATGTACGACCGGCTCCTGTTGTACTTCCGGCCGGCTCGGCTCACACCATATTTTCCCGCGTATTGCATCAGGGATTGCCGATATGCCATGTCCTGTGTTATACGCTTGCTCATGAAGGATATGGCCTCCTCTCGTCAAGTTGTTGTGTGGTAACTCAACTTTATCCGATGAGGCCATTTCCTTCATCCTTTTTATTCGACTGTCCAATATGTATTGTACTCTTACACTCTTCCGCTTTGTTTTTTGCGTCTTTCGGTTGACAAGCCGTGCAAAACATGGTATCATATCTTTCGCATCTGATTGGGCGTCGAACGTGGAGAGATGTCCGAGTGGTTGAAGGAACCGGTCTTGAAAACCGGCGATGTGGAAGCATCCGTGGGTTCGAATCCCACTCTCTCCGCCACTTATTTTCTCCCGGTACGTTGACCAAAATCGAATAAGCGATTCGAAAACCGGACTTGGAGAAGTACCCAAGTGGCCGAAGGGGCTCCCCTGCTAAGGGAGTAGTGTGGGAAACCGCAGCGAGGGTTCAAATCCCTCCTTCTCCGCCAAAAAAGACATACCTTCTATTATGGAGAAGGCATGTCTTTTTTTTCTGAAATCATGATAGAATAACAGTAAATTATGGATGGAATCGGGGGCGGATGAAATGAAATTTTGCTTGCCGCTGTTAGCCGTGCAAGACGTCGAAGCATCAAAAGCATTTTACACGCAGCTCTTTGGACAAGAGGTCGTTCTGGACTTAGGCAAGAACGTGACCTTTAGCGGCGGATTTGCAATACAGCAAGATTTTGCATGGCTTACGGACATTGATCCTGCTTCTGTTGTCAGACATTCAAACAACATGGAATTGTACTTTGAGGTGGAAAATTTTGATGACTTCCTGCTTCTTTTGGAAAAGCATAAGGAAGTCAAGCTTGTCCATCCCCCTAAAAAGCACGAATGGCAGCAACGAGTGGTCCGAATCTACGACCCCGATTTTCATATGATCGAAATTGGTGAATCAATGGAAGTGATCGCAAGGCGCTATTTGTCTCAGGGCCTTTCTGTTGAGGAAGTTTCGGAGATCATTCAGCACCCCGTCGAATTTGTGAGAAAGTGCATTTGAAACAGACGGGCATATCCTCGTCTTGTGTGACCATTCATCCCTTCGTTAAAATGGAACTGGCATGATGTTCTGTCCGCTCACCCAAAAGGGAGGGCAGCCTCCTCGAAGGCCGCCCTCCCCTTTGGCATCTTGCGCCGCGTTCGGACTCGTTTTTGCTTGTTCGGCATGCCGCTTATACGGCGTACCCACGCGGCTTGTTGTGCAGACGCCCGGCCCGGAATCCCGGCTTCTATCTTTGGTATAGCACAAAGGTCTCCCGCTTTTCCCTTTTCTTTGAAACGCCTACTTGAAAGGTCCGGTACATCGTGGGATAATAGGCCCAGAACAGGAAAGGTGGGGATTCTATGCAGCCGACAAAGCCTTACCGCTCGGAAGACCTCCATTATCTCAAGATGCTGGCCCGGCAGTACCCCAATGTACAGGCGGCCAGCACCGAGATCGTCAATCTGCAGGCCATCCGCAATCTTCCAAAGGGCACCGAGCATTTTATTTCCGACGTGCACGGGGAATATGAAGCCTTCCTTCACATTCTGAATTCCGCCTCCGGCGTGGTGCGGGAAAAGGTGGACGATCTGTTTTCCACCACCGTCTCCAAGGCCGAGCGGGATCAGCTGGCCACCCTGATCTACTACCCCCGAGAAAAGCTGGAGGCGATCGAAGCAGAGACCCAGGATATGCGGGAGTGGTACCGCATCACCTTCCACCGGCTGATCGAGGTCTGCCGTCTGGTCAGTTCCAAGTATACCCGCTCCAAGGTACGCAAGGCCATGCCGCCCGAGTACGCCTACATCATCGACGAGATGCTCCACACCCACTACGAGGACAGTGACAAACGGGACTACTATGAGAATATCATCTCCACGATTATTGACATCGACCGGGCCTCCAGCTTTCTCATCCAGCTGTGCGAACTGATCAAACGCCTGGCGGTCGATCATCTCCACCTGGTGGGCGATATCTTTGACCGCGGTCCCCGCGCCGACATCATCCTGGATTCCCTGATGGACTACCACAGCGTGGACATCCAGTGGGGCAACCACGATATCCTTTGGATGGGGGCCGCTTCCGGCTCCCGCACCCTGGTGGCCACCGTGCTGGCCAATTCCCTGCGCTACAACAACCTGGAAGTCATCGAGACCGGCTACGGCATCTCCCTGCGCCCTCTGTCGGTCTTTGCCAACGAGGTATACCGGGACTGCGACGTACACTGCTTCGAAGTCAAGCTGACCGGCGAGGACGCCTCCCACTACACTGAAAAAGACAAACTGCTGGCTGCCCGGATGCACAAGGCCATCACGATCATTCTCTTCAAGCTGGAAGGGCAAAAGCTGCTGCGCAACCCCAGCTTCGGCATGGCCGACCGGCTGCTGCTGGATAAGATCGACTACGAGGGGAAATGCATTACCCTTCAGGGCGTCACCTATCCCCTGGAGGATACCGATTTCCCCACCGTGGACCGGGCCGATCCCTATGCTCTTACGGAGGAGGAGGCCGCTCTGATCGATCAGCTCACCGCCTCCTTCCGTCACAGTGAGAAGCTTCAGCGGCATATCCGCTTCCTCTACTCCAAGGGCAGCCTGTACAAGGTCTTCAATGGGAACCTGCTCCTGCACGGCTGCATCCCCATGACGGAGCAGGGGGCACAGATGGAGTTCTCCATCGGCTGCGAGGCGCTCTCCGGAAAAGCCTTCCTGGACTATGCCGATCTGACCGCCCGCCGCGCCTATTACAGCAAACAGGGCACGGCGGAGCGGGAATTTGGGATGGATTTCCTCTGGTTTTTATGGGCGGGCCGCAACAGCCCCATTTTTGGCCGGGAGCGGATGACCACGTTTGAACGCCGCCTGATCCTGGACGAGTCCACTTGGACCGAGCCCAAAAATCCCTATTACCGGTTCTACAATGATCCGTCGGTGTGCGATGCACTGCTGAAGGAATTCGGCCTGGAAGGCGAGCACTGCCACATCATCAACGGCCATATCCCCGTTAAGTCCAAGAAAGGGGAGAGCCCGATCAAGGGCGGGGGCAAGCTGCTGGTCATTGACGGCGGATTCTGTAAGGCCTATCAAAAGACTACGGGGATCGCAGGGTATACCCTGATCTATAACTCCGCCTGCTTCCGGCTGGTCTCGCATGAGCCCTTCTCCGGGCGTGCCAACGCCATTCGGGAAAACCAGGACATCGCCTCCAGCTCCGCCGTATTCGAACGGCTGGAGTCGCGTATGAAGATCGCCGGTACCGATATTGGCCGCCAGCTCCAGGAACAGATCGACGATCTGATGGCCCTTCTGTGGGCCTATCGCAGCGGCGCCATCGTAGAAGACCACAAGGAATAGCACCCGCATCCGCCGCGGCGGGCAAGAAGCCTCCGCCCCTGAAAACGGGGCGGAGGCTTAAAGGTTGTTGAAAAAGCAAGCTTTGCCGGCGTTTAAACTCTCCGGCTAAAGCGAGCCGAACGAAAAGCCGCCGCACAAATGTGCGGCGGCTCAGGCTGTCGGAAAAGGCCTTTGGCCTTTTCCGACAGAGGGATGCATGACGGACAGGGCTCGATCCTTGCAGAGAAGTCGCCCTGTCCGTCATGAGAGGTGTCATTTCCGATGCGTATGTCGCCGGAAATGACGGGGCCTCCTTTCCTTCCGTCGTCTTCGGACGACTCAACTCTGCGGGGCTCTTCCCCAGGAGGGTTTTTCGACAGGCTGAAGCCGCCGCACAAATGTGCGGCGGCTCTGGTTTTACAGCTGTGCGGCCTTTTCCTTGAGGAAGCCGCGCAGCCAGGGGCCGGCGGCCGGGTGGTCCAGGGCAAAGTCAATGGTGGCCTCCAAAAAACCGTTCAGGTTGCCGGTGTCATAGCGGCGCCCCTCAAAGTCTACCGCCACCATTCTGCTGTTCTGGCACAGTTCCCGCAGTCCGTCCGTGAGCTGGATCTCCCCGCCGTATCCGGGCTTCACCCGTTCCAGGATATCGAAAATGTCCGGCGTGAGTACATAACGCCCCAAAATGGCATAGTTGGAAAACATCTGCTCCGGGCTGGGCTTTTCGTTCATATCGGATACTGAGAAGACCCGCTCCTCCAAAGGAGCGATCTTCACGGAGGAATAGCGGGAGATCGCCTCGGTCGCCACCCGCTGTACTCCCACGGCGGACGCGCCGTATTTCTCCGCAGCCTCCACAAGCTGCAGGGTCACCGGCTTCTTCGCCCGCATGATGTCGTCCCCCAGCAGCACCGCGAAGGGCTCGTCCCCCACGAAGCGGCGGGCCCGGCCGATGGCGTGGCCCAGTCCCTTCGTCTCCTTCTGACGGACATAAAAGATATTGGCCAGATCGGCCGCGCCGCGGACCTCGGCCAGTTCCTTGTCCTTGCCCGCTTGGTTGAGCCGGGTCTCCAGTTCGGGGTAGTAGTCAAAATAGTCGTCCATGGCGGATTTGGCCCGGTTGGTGACGATCAGGATGTCCTCAATGCCGGAGGCCACCGCCTCCTCGATGATGTACTGGATCACCGGCTTATCCACCATGGGGAGCATCTCTTTGGGGACCGTCTTGGTCGCGGGGAGCATCCGGGTCCCAAGCCCGGCGGCGGGGATCACCGCCTTGCGTACCTTCATGGAAACGACCTCCTTGCCTCAGCAGCGCACCCGGCGCAGCATGGGCTGAAAATATTTGATCTTCGGGATGGCATAGAGCAGCAGCATCCCCAGCACATAGCAGGCCCCCAGCTCGCCCAGCGCCACGGCAAGGCCGTTATAGGCGAACATCCCCCAGAAACCGGGGCCGAACCCCGCCTCGTACCAGGCCAGCATGGCCCCGATGATAACTCCATTGGAGAGCACGGCCGGCAGGGGCGCCAGCCACCTATGGCGCACGCGGGCGGTGATCAGCGCGGCGATCAGCGTAGCGGCAGAGCCGCATACCACGTCCACCAGTCCGTAGGGAGAGAGCAGGTTGGCAATCAGGCAGCCTACGAAGAGGCCGGGGGCAGCGGTTGGGAACAGGAACGGCAGTACACACAGCGCTTCGGCAAAGCGGAACTGTACCGGCCCGTAAGTCAGGCCGAAGATGGAGCCGGAGTAGGTCAATAAGGCGTACAGGGCCGCCACGGCGGCGGCCAGGGTGATCTGTCGGGTGTCGAACTTGCGCATGGTCAGGGATACCTCCATTTTCGTATTTAGAGAACGACGGGCACGCCCGCCGAACGAACACGGTAAAAACCGTGCTTGGACCGGATGTGGAAACCAGTCAAAGGTATCTTACCATGTTTCTGCGGAAAAATCCAGAGGGCGGGCCATCTTTATGGCCCGCCCTTGTGTAAGAGTACAATACATATTGGACAGTCGAATAAAAAGGATGAAGGAAATGGCCTCATCGGATAAAGTTGAGTTACCACACAACAACTTGATGAGAGGGGGCCATATCCTTCATGAGCAAGCGTATAACACAGGACATGGCATATCGGCAATCCCTGATGCAATACGCGGGAAAATATGGCGTGAGCCGAGCCGGCCGGAAGTACAACAGGAGCCGGTCGTATATCTACTTCTGGAAGGGGCGTTGGGATGGAACGGTGCAGTCTCTGTCCTGCCAGTCCGGACGCCCCACAGCCATCCCAACCAACATACAGAAGCGGAATTGAAGCTGAGCCGGATATGGGCCGCAGAAACCCCAAGTTAGGTATGGTGGAACTGTGGCACCGCCTGCGGCAGCGGGGCTATACCCGCCGCCCGGAGAGCTTGTTCCGGGTCATGCGCAAGCTGGGGCTGTTCCCGCAGGCCGAGAAGAAACCAGTCTACAAGCCAAAGCCCTATGAGCAGATGACGTACCCAGGGCAACGGGTACAGGTAGATGTGAAGGTAGTGCCCCGCAGGTGTATTGCAGGCCAGGAGCTTCGCCTGTTCCAATATACGGCTATTGATGAGTTCACCCGTCTGCGTTTCCTGGGGCTTATCCGGAGCAGTCCGCCGATTCCTCAGCAGACTTTCTGCAAAAACTGACGGCATGGTATGATCGCAGAGGAATTCAGGTGGAATGTGTTCAGACAGATAACGGATTTGAGTTCACGAATTGCTGTTCCAACAGCAAGAAGGATATTCCCGCCCGGTTTGAACTGGCGGCGAAGCGTCTTGAAGGCCGGCATAAACGGATTCGTCCTTATACGCCCAGACATAACGGCAAGGTGGAGCGCAGCCACCGTGAGGATCAGAAGCGGTTCTATTCCTGCCATTCCTTCTTCTCTCCGGATGACTTCGCCAAACAACTTGCCGTCCATAACCGCCGCTCCAACAATCTACCCATGAGGACTTTACACTGGCTTTCTCCTAACCAGTTCGCTGTCCAATATCTTTGACAAACCTACAAAGACGCAAAAAACGAAGCGGAAGAGACGATACGTCCGGGGACTTCCGGCCCCGGACGTATCGGTTGGATCAGGCGAAGAAAGCATGGGCGCCGATGGTGGCCACATAGGGCCGGTTGCGGGAGGCCCAGCTATAGGGGGACATGTTGGGGTTGACAAAGTAAAGAGCATCCCCGGCGGTATTGGCGCCGTCCAGGCAAAGCTTGGCGGCGATGACGCTCTCGGCGCTGGGCGTACGGTTAATGCTGCCCGTCATGGCGGGGGTAAACTGATTCCGCTGGAAAATGACCTCATAGACCGTGTTGGGGAAACGGGGGCTGGCCACCCGGTTGAGCACCACATTGCCAACGGCGATCTTGCCGTCCAGCGATTGGTTGCCGCTCTCAGCGTAGATGATGCGGGAGAGCCAGTAAACCACGTCCTCCTGATAGGCCAGCGTACCGGATGGGATGGGGCTGCTGCCGGAAGTGATTTCTACTGCGGAGCTGGCGCCGTTCCAATTGATATAGGCGCCCAAGGCCCGTCCCAGCACCCGTATGGGGACCAGAATATCGTAGCCCTGCACCTGTACGCCCTCCGGCACATAGAGATAGCGGCCGTTGGCCTCGATATACTTGGCGCCGGGCTTGATATAGAGGGTCAGGCCTTCTGTGGTGACCTCTGCCCGATGGTTGGCCCAGACGGCGGCGGCATCGGGATACAACGCCTGCACGATGGGCCAATAGGAGACGTAGACGGTCTGGTCGATGACCTGCGCGGCGATCTCCGTCTCAAGGACAGCTCCATTGAGGATAAAGCTGACGCCACGTTCGGCTGCCGCCGCCTGACCGCCCAGAGCGATGCAGAGCGTCAGGCAAAGTGCCGCGCAAATGGCTCGTTTTTTCATGACAAGGGTTCCTCCTGTTACAGTTTGTTACGCGATGCTTCACAAATTGTAACCACATTGTAACTACTTTTAACCCTAAAAGTCAAGCCGAAAATTTGGGGAAAGATTCCAATCCGTTGCGGCACAGCCGTTTGAAGGGACAATAAAAAATATTGGAACGAACTTTTTCATCCATTGCCGTATAAAAATCGACTGCAAATGATAACAAAAGGTTACGCCCGGACGATACCCGTCCGGGCGTTGCTGGGAAAAGGTTCAACGATAAAACCAATGGCAGCCGATGGTGGTTACATAGGTGCGCTGATTCATCGCCCAGTGGTTGCTGGTCAGAGCTGGGGCCAGAAAGTAGAGACTGTCTCCCACTGCGTTGGCCCCTTCCAGGCAGAGTTTGGCCGCCACGATACTGCTCGGAGCAGGAGCGTCGTAGATCGTGCCGTTCCGCACGGGTTCAAACTGGCCGCCCCAGCGGCTGTCAAAGATAACACTGTAGATCGTATTGGGAAAATCAGCGGAAGCGGCCCGGTTGAGCACCACGTTGCCAACGGCGATCTGCCCCAGCAGGGATTCCCCGCGGCTCTCTGCGGAGATGATACGGGAGAGCCAGTAGAGGTCGTCCTCATTGTAGTAGGAGTCGGCATGTGTGAGCACGGAGGCTCCGCCGGTCACAGAAACTGAGCCGGTGGCGGCGTCCCAATCCACCTGGGCGCCCAGGGCGGCACCCAGCGTCCGGACCGGTACCAGAACACGTCCGGACCGTACCTGCACGCCGTCGGGCACATAGAGACAACGGCCGTTCGCCTGTATGTAAAGGTCGCCTGGGCGGGCGGTCAGGTTCAGATCCCAGGCAGAAACAACTGCCTGCCCATCCGACCAGGACACCGCGGCATCGGGACGCAGGGCTTCCGTCACCGTGCGTATGGGGACATAGGTGGTGTTGTTGCTCAGGTAGCTGCCGGAGGCCTCCAGCGCCGTACCGTCGATGGTAAGCGGAGCGGCGGCCGCAGCCACATTCTGCCCGCCCGCCAGCAGCGCCGCGCTCAGAGCGGCGGCGATCAATTGCTTTTTCATGGTCGTTCCTGCCTTTCTGGATTTGTAACCAGATTGTAACTGTTTTGATACAGATTTGGCAAGGTACAATATTTTCCTGCAGGAGGGGCGACTTTTCGAAGGTTTTTGAAAATTCCCTCTTGACGGAGCCGGAAAAACTGTTATAATAATCTCTGCTGTCCATTGAAAGAAAACCAAATTACAATGATTTGGAGTAGTATCGAAGTGGTCATAACGAGCACGACTGGAAATCGTGTAGCCGCTAACACGGCTCGAGGGTTCGAATCCCTCCTACTCCGCCAAGTCGGAGCAAGCTTTGTATCGCTTGCTCCGACTTTTTTTGCGTCCATCGCTCGACCGCCCCGGCAATGCACATGACCGGCGGAAGTGTAAAAAACGCGATAGATCGGCCGTAAAGCCGCCGACGGCTGTACCGTGGCTCCCGGCGGCATCAAGGTTAAACGCCCGTACGGCGCAGACGCGCCGCCTGCTTGCGCTGGGCTTCGATTTGCGGGCGGGTGTGGGCGGATGACCGAATCGCCTTTTGGAGGCCCCATTTTCACCGGATACCGCACACTTGGGCATTTGAAATGCCCGGAAAAACGGACGGAACGTTTGCTTTGGCCGGGTAGTGTTTGACTTTAGCAGGGGATTGCGGTAAAATCGTCTCTGTGTTTTGAAACAGGAGGCGAATCCCTTTGAAAATCATCTGCCAGATCGGTGTTATTTTTGCCGTATGCTGGGCCGGGCAGATCATAGAAGCGCTGCTCCCCTTTTCGTTTCCCGCCAGCGTCATCAGTATGGTGCTGTTGTTCGTGCTGCTGGCCACCGGAGGTTTGAAGCTGGATCATATTCGGGAGAAGTCGGACTTTCTCCTGGCCAATATGTCCTTTTTCTTTCTGCCTGCGGGCGTGAGCATGCTCAACTATTTCGACGTGCTGAAGAGCACCTGGGTACAGCTGCTGGTCATCTGCCTGGTGACGATGGTGCTGGTCTTCGCGGCCACCGCGCTGAGCGTCCGCTTCACGCTGTATCTGCTGGAAAGGAGAAAACGCCATGAGTGAGCTGTTTGCCTCTCCTTTTTTCGGGATCGCCCTGAGCGTGCTGTGTTTCTGGGCCGGGGTGCGTATCCAGAAAAGGACCGGGCTGGTGGCCTGTAATCCGCTGCTCATCGGAATTGTGCTGACCATCGCCGTTCTGCTGCTCTTCCGCATCCCTTACGAGTCCTATAACGAGGGGGGCAGCATCATCAGCATGTTCCTCTCCCCGGCCACTGCCTGCCTGGCTGTGGCGATCTACGGAAAGATCCAGATCCTGAAAAAAAACTGGCTGCCGATTTTAGTAGGGTGCACGGTGGGCTCGTTTACCTCTATTCTCAGCGTATGGCTCCTGTGCCGCCTGTTCGGACTGGACGAGGCCATGACGGTGTCGCTGCTGCCCAAGTCGGTCACCACTCCGATCGCCATCAGCATCTCCGGCCCCCATGGGGGTATGGTTCCCATCACTGTAGTGGCGGTACTGGTCACCGGTGTCATGGGAAGCGTGCTGGCCCCCCTCCTCATCAAGCTGTTTCGGGTGAAGGATCCCATGACGGCCGGCCTGGCCATCGGGGCCTGCTCCCACGCGGTGGGGACCTCCAAGGCGTTGGAACTGGGGGAGACGGAGGGCGCTATGAGCGGTCTGGCCATTGGGATCTGCGGAGTGGTCACCGTGGTCCTGTCCCTTTTCTTATTGTAACGGAATCGGCACAGAGGTCAAACCAGCCTTTTGGCATGATGCCCGCAGAGGGTGTATGCACTGCCAGAAAACAGGGGCTCCATCGGATTCGATGGAGCCCCTGTTTTCTGCAATTAAAATGTCGTGCCGGCCGGGGGACCCCGGCGGGCAAAGGTCTCGGCGGCGCGGCGGAATTCGCCGTCCAGCAGGCGGCTGATGCGTTCTACCAGCGCCTCCGGCTCCTCCTTCATATCGTCGGACAGCCAGCCCATGATGAGGCCGCCCAGCGCGTACATATAAAAGTCGGACAGAAACGCCAGATCCGGCTCCTCCAGGGTCAGGTCGGGACTGCAGGCGCGCAGCGCGCCCTGACTGACGGCCCGCGCCAGGCGGAAGAAGTGGTTGTCCAGATAATCCCGTCCGTTGGAGCGGAACACGTGGAAGATGATGAGGTGATGCTCCCGGGCGTATTGGAAGCAGCGCAGCAGCGCTTCCTGCCAGTTGGCGCTGCCCGCTACGGTGACTTGGGTCTCATGGTCCAGGAAGAACCGGAGCAGGTCATAGATGTCCTGAAAGTGATAGTAGAAGGTCTGACGGTTGACCTGGCAGTCTTCTACGATCTCCTTGACGGTAATGCCGTCCAAAAACTTTTTTGTCAGCAGGTTTTTCAGCGACATCGCCAGCGCCAGTTTGGTGCTTGGAGCCAAGGACCTCACCTCCCCGTCCGGATCTCATATCGGGCCGGTTTTATTTCAACGCCAATCATTATAGCACAAGGACGGGACAGATTGCAATCCCGGTCGAAATGCGGTATAATACCGTTTAAATGTGCAGACGGAAGGAGAATCGGGGCATGACCATCGAATACCGCCCACGGGGCGTATGCTCGCAAAAGATGACTCTGGAGGTGGAGCGCGGAGTGATCCGATCCTTACGGGTGGAGGGCGGCTGCAACGGGAACCTGCAGGGGCTTGCCCGCCTGGTGGAGGGGATGGAAGTGGAAGAAGTCATACGGCGCCTGGACGGTATCAAGTGCGGCTTTAAGTCCACCTCCTGTCCGGATCAGCTGGCCCAGGCGCTGAAAAAGGCCAGAGAGGCCTGACCCGCGGGACGCTGAAAGCGTCCCGCGGGTCCGCTTGTCGAAAGCCCCTCCCGCAGGAGTGCCCCGCAGAGTTCCGTCGCCCGCAGGCGGTGGAATAAAATCAGAATCCGTTCTTTCCGGGGACATGTGCCTCGGAAAGAACTCTTCTCACGAAATCCTTGCCGATTATTTCGCAAGCAATCGAGGCAAAATTTCGTATGGCCGTTTCGAAACAGCGGCGCAGCCACTGTTTCGGCCGTCTCACCGGGGGACGCTTTCAGCGTCCCCCGGTTTCATTTTACACCAAGGGGGCGGTATACGCTTCTACAGCGCGGCGCAGGAATGCGGCGCAGCCCGGTACCGCTTGATCATAGTAATCGGTGAAGCGTTTGTCCTGCGTGTACAGCGCTGCCAGCGCCGCATGGGCCTGAGGGGTATAGGGCTGCTCCCAGGAGGCGGAGAGCCAGCGGCGGTGCTTTTCCGCCAGCATCCGGCCCGCCGGACCGTCCGGCGTGTCCCCGGCCAAAACGGCGGCGGTCAGGTCCCGGCGGATCTCGTCCTCCAGCGTGGTCATCGCATCATACTGCTCCCGGGTAAGACCAGCGAGCCGGGCGTTGGCGCGGTCCACCAGCGCGTCGCCATATCGGGCCCGCAGTTCCGGCCCGTACTGCGCCTCGTTTTTTTGGATCATATCCTGTTTGAAACACTCAAATTTATCCGTATCCGGCATTCTGTTTCCTCCCTGTTCTGCGTCAAGCGTTTTTTGTACGGTCAGGATCAGGGCGTCCAACCGGCCCCGGCGGTCCTTCAGCTCCGTCAGGTGGCTCTGCAGCGCCGTCCGGCGGTCGAAGGCGGGATCATCCAGCAGGCGGCGGATATGCTCCAGCTCCAGTCCCAGCGCCCGATAGAACAGGATCTGCTGCAAACGGTCCACCTGTGCCGCACCGTAGAGGCGCCAGCCCGCCTGGGTGGTATGGGCTGGTTTGAGCAGGCCGATCTAGTCGTAGTGCCGCAGGGCCCTTCGGGTGACCCCGGCCAGCTGTGCCAGTTGTTGGATGGTGTATTCCATAAGGCTCCCTCCTGACAAAGTGGAGTATACGGTATGACGCAGCGGAAAGGTCAAGGATAAAATTCAAAAATTATGTTAAGGCATTACCGCATGCTTCAACGCGTGCGGATCGGCGCGAAAATTTGTGCCGCAAAAAGGCGCAAAACCGCAGGAATACTTTTTGTATTGCAAGGTTTTGCAACGCATTTGTGGGGCAGATTGGCCGCCAAGACGTGCGTGGGGAATTGTGCGGCGATACCTTAAATATTCCGCTGGCTGTACGCCTGATCTGCTTTCCGGGGCGGCCTCCTGCGCCGGCGCCCACGCAGGGGCGCACGGCCAGCTCCGCTGCCGCGTTGAACGGTTTGCTGTAAAGACCTCATGCAGGAGGTTTATCCCGACAAATCCCGCGTGTCGAGAAAAAAGCGCGCGGGACGGCGCATTCCGTCCCGCGCGCAGGCGGCTGCGATGGCATGTCCGCGGAATATGCGGCGCTACCGGCGGCGGCGTCCGCTGTAACGGGAGGCGCCGCTGTAAGCGTACCCGCCCCGCCTGCCGCCGCCCCGGCCGCCCCGGGTAAACAGGCGCCGCAGCACCAGCACCACGATCAGAACGAGGACGGCCAGGAGGACCAGCTTGACCCAAAGCTGGTCAAAAAACTTCTGAATACGGTCCAGACGGTACAAAAGCTCGGAACGGGACACGCTGTTCAGGGCCACCAGCGGGAGAGAGCCGTATTCCTTCCCGTTCAGGGACACGGTGATGGAGCCCAGCACCTGGCCCTCCTCCACGGGAGCCTCGACGCTTTCCGCGTCCAGCGTCCAGGAGCGGGTGAAATCCTCCGCATCCAGGTCGTTGGGCAGACAGGCGACAATGGAGCCTTCGGGGCGCACGGCCACATAGTTGGCCTGCTCGGAAAGCGTTACCTCCACCTCTGCGATATCCAGGGCGGTATCGTCCAGAATGGTGCGGCGGGAGAAGTTGCGAAAGCCCCACTCCAATAGGCGGGTTGTCTCGTCAAAGTAGAGAAAGCCTTCGCTGCCGGTGGTGCCTGGCTCCCGCTCGCAGCCCATCACGACGGAGAGGAGGGTGTGCCCATCCTTGGTGGCGGAGGCGGCCAGGCAGTAGCCGGCTTCCGGCGTATGGCCGGTCTTGATGCCGGTGGCGTATTCGTAGATGTAACCCGCGACCCGGAAGTTGGAGATCAGGGCGTTGGTGGAACGGACGATACGCTCCTCCGGGTGGAAGTTGGTGGCGGGCATGGTATAGTTTTTGGCAGATACGATGGTGCGGAAAGTTTCGAATTCCATTGCCTGGCGGCACATCCGGTAGATGTCGTAGGCGGTGGTGTAGTGGTCGTCGTCATGATAGCCGTGGGTGTTGGAAAAGTGGGTGCCCGTCATACCCAGCTCCGCCGCGCGGGCGTTCATCCGGGCCACGAACTCCGTCACGCTGCCGGAAACAGCCTCCGCCAGAACATTGCAGGCCTCATTGCCCGAGGGGATCAGGGCGGCGTAGAGCAGATCAATGATCCGCAGCTGTTCGCCCTCTTTAATATCGGCGGTGGAGGCCCCCTCTCCGATGCCGGTGTGAAGGGCGGAACTGGCGGTGACCACCTGCTCCAGGGTCAGCTCGCCCCGGTCCACCGCCTCCAGGGTGAGCAGACAGGTCATGACCTTGGTGATGCTGGCGGGATACATCTTTTCATGGGCGTTCTGCTCGTAGAGCACCTCGTCGTAGTCGGCGTCCACCAGAATCGCGGCCTTGGCCTGCACCTGCATCCCGTCCAGAATGGCGCTGCCGCTGCCGGAGGCGGCGGCATAGGGGGAGAGCAGGCCGGTCAGAAGGGTCAGGGTAAGCAGGATGGAAAACACACGTAATTTTTTCATAGGAAACTCCCGTTATGTATGATATAATAGCCGCAAAGCGGCGACGATCCGCGCATGCCGGCGGTCCAAGCCCCGCCGCGATCCGCGGCGAAGGACCGGAGCGAATCACCTCGAAACCTGTAGCGCGCGATTTCGTTCACCGGCAATATTATAGCAAACGGCAGCGGTGGACGCAACGGGGGAGGCTTTACAATTTATGAAGATTTCCCGTCTGGAATGGATTACCATTCTCCTGTGCGCGGTCTTTCTGGCCTTTGCGGCGGGGTGGTTTTTGCGGGGACGCAGCGCGGCGCAGCCGGTGCGGGTGGAGACCCAGCGTGTTTTGGCGCAGGAAACGCCCCTGGTCCCCGCCTTGCCGGCGTCCAGCCCGGAGGCGCCGGAGGTGGGGGAGAAGATCAATATCAACACGGCACAGCTGGAGGAGCTGACCGCCCTGCCTGGGATCGGGGAGAAACGGGCCCGGGATATTATCGCGTACCGCACCCAAAATGGACCCTTCCGGATCCCGGAGGACCTGACCAGGGTCAGCGGCATCGGGGAAGGGATCCTGGAAGGACTGATCGACTACATCACCGTTTCATAGAGGAGGACGGCATGAAGATATTGGTTGTGGATGACGAGCGGGTGCTGGTCAAGGGGATCAAGTTCAACCTGGAGAGCGAGGGCTATCAGGTGGAGGTGGGCTACGACGGGGAACAGGCGGTGGAGCTGGCCCGCAGCGGGGCGTTCGACCTGATCATCCTGGACCTGATGATGCCCAAGATCGACGGGCTGCAGGCCTGTATGCGCATTCGGGAGTTCTCCAACGTGCCGGTGATCATGTTGACGGCCCGCAGCGAGGATGCGGACAAGATCATCGGCTTCGAGTGCGGGGCGGACGATTATATCACCAAGCCCTTCAACATCCTGGAGCTGAAGGCCCGGGTGCGGGCCCTGCTGCGCCGGGCGGGCATGTCCCACCAGAAGGAGGCGGGGCGGCTGACCATCGGCCACATCACGCTGGACGCCGATGCCCGGGCGGCCTGGAAAGAAGGGCAGAGCGTGGATCTGACCGCCAAGGAGTTCGACCTGATGGAGCTGCTCATGCGCAATCCGGGGCGGGTGTACTCCCGGGAAAATCTGCTCAATGTGGTCTGGGGGTATGAGTATGCTGGGGATTACCGCACGGTGGACGTACATGTGCGCCGCCTGCGGGAGAAGCTGGAGCTGGACCCGGCCAATCCCCGGTATATCCTCACCAAGTGGGGCGTGGGGTATTACCTGAAAAACGGATGAACACGCCGGGCTGCAGCCCGGCGGGAGGTGAGCGTCCATGGCCGAACAATCGAAAAGGGTGCCCTTCTGGCGCTCGCTGCAGACCAAGTTCGCCCTGACCTATGTGGTGATCATCGCGGCGGTGCTCATCCTGCTCAACACCTATCCGGTCCTGGTCTCGCAGGACCTGGTGTACCAGTCCAAGCAGGCTTCCCTGCAGAACCAGGCCGCGGTGCTGGCCTCGGCGCTGTCGATGGGACCGGAGGAGCTGACCCGGGAGACCGTCAAAGGTACCATCGACCGCCTTGGGGTACCGGGCACGACCCGGGTCGTGGTTACCGACCCGGCGGGCGAGGTGCTCTGCGACTGGTATGAGGGGGCCTATCAGGAGGACACCCTGGGCCGGTATGCCCTGTTCTGGGAGGTGGCCGCGGCGCTGCAGGGCAACGACGTGTTCCGCTCGGAGTACCGGGAGGGCGCCTTCCGCAGCCGGGCGGCGGTCCCCGTCACTTACCGCTCCATGACGCTGGGGGCGGTCTATTTCTACGAATACGATACCGAGCAGGGGGCGCTGCTGCTGGGGATCCAGAGCAATCTGCGCTCCATGTCGGCGGTCATCTGCGTGGTGACCCTGATCATGAGCGTGTTTTTCTCCAAGGCCCTCACCCGGCGGATCGCCGCTCTGCTGCGGGCCATCCGCATCGTGCGCCAGGGCGAGTACAGCCATCGGGTAGACTTGAAGGGCGGGGATGAGATGACCCAGCTGGCCGAGGAGTTCAACGAGCTCACCGGCCGTCTCCAGACCACCGAGGAGGTCCGCCGCCGCTTCGTCTCCGACGCCTCCCACGAGCTGAAGACGCCCCTGGCCTCCATCCGCCTGCTCACCGACTCCATCCTTCAGGCCGAGCACATGGATGACGCGACCGCACGGGAGTTTTTGGGGGACATCGGGGAGGAGGCCGAGCGCCTCACCCGCATCACGGAAAAGCTGCTTACCCTCACCCGTCTGGATACCGCGCCGCCGGTGGAGCGGACGGCGGTGGACGTAAAACGGGTGGTGGAAAAGGTGGAGCACATGCTCGCTCCCCTGGCCCGGGCGGTGGAGGTCTCCCTGGTCTGCGACCTGGAGGAGGGGGCATGGGTGTGGGCGACGCAGGACGATCTGTACCAGATCGCCTTCAACCTGATGGAGAACGCCGTCAAGTATAACCTGCCGGGCGGAATGGTCCGCGTGACCCTGCAGGGGCAGGGGGACGCCGTCGTCCTGTGCGTGGAGGATACCGGCGTGGGCATCCCGGAGGAGGACCTGCCCAAGATCTTCGATCGCTTTTACCGGGTGGACAAGGCCCGCTCCCGGGCCGCGGGCGGGACCGGGCTGGGTCTGTCCATCGTTCGGGATACCGCCCGCCAGCACCGGGGGACGGTTACCGTGCGCCGGAGGGAGCCGGCAGGCACCTGCTTTGCGGTGACCTTCCCCCGCTGCCGGGAGAAGGGAGGGGAGCAGCCGTGAACCAAAGAAGGCTTTTGGCGCTGGCAGGCGCGCTGCTGCTGGCGCTGCCGGGGTGCGCTCCGGCTTCTTCCGGCGAATCCCCCGCACCCGAAGGGACGTACCAGGTGTATTACTCCGCCATGGGGGATGAGCACGCACCGGCAGCAGTGGACAGCGCCGCCTATACGCTGCCGGAGGATGCGCCGCCGGTGCCCGCGCTGCTGCAGGCCCTGCTGTCCCAGCCGGAGCAGGCCGGCTTGTCCTCGCCGTTTCCGGCGGGGGTGCGCCTGCTGGACTGGACGCTGGAAGAGGGATGCCTGCATCTGGATCTGTCGGAGCAGTATAACGGCCTGTCGGGCGTGAACCTGACCCTGGCCGACTGCTGCATCGCCCTGACGTTCTGCCAGCTGGAGGGGGTGGAGGCGGTATATGTAACCGTGGAAGGCCATGAGATCCCCTACCGCCAGAGCCAGCTGCTCCGCGGGGAGGACGTGCTCCTGTCCGGGGCGGAGGAGGAGCCGGTCTATATCCAGGCGGAGCTTTGGTACCCCAAGGCGGACGGGAGCGGACTGGGGACGGAGTCCCGTCAGGTGCGCAAGACGGAGGATGCCACCCTGCCCCAGGCGGTGCTTTCCGCGTGGCTGGAGGGGCCGTCGTCGGAGGCGCTGGAGGCCTGCCTGCCCGAAGGGGCGCAGGTGCATGAGCTGACGGTGACCGACGGAGTATGCACCGTGAACCTGTCCGCAGGCTTTGCAGCGAACGCGCCCGCCGACCCGGAGGCGGTCCGCCGGATGGTCTACGCGCTGGTCAACACGCTGGGAGGACTGGAGCAGATCGACGCGGTGCGCCTGCTGGCGGAGGGGGAAGCGCTGGACGCGCTGGGCGGCGTGCCGCTGGAGCAGCCCATCGTACCGGATACCAGTCTGGAACGGGATTGACAAGCCCGGGCCGGACGTGTAGGATAGGGAAAGCAAACACGAAAGGAAGACCTGACCATGAGCGATCCGCGCATCCGCACAGCCTGCATCCACGCCGGATATACCCCCGGCAATGGGGAGCCCCGCAACATCCCCATCATCCAGTCCACCACCTTCCGGTACGCCACCGGAGAGCAGATGGGCGCCCTGTTCGACCTGGAGGCGAACGGGTATTTCTACACCCGCCTTCAGAACCCGACCAACGACCATGTGGCCGCCAAGATCTGCGCGCTGGAGGGCGGCACGGCGGCCATGCTCACCGCGTCCGGTCAGGCGGCCTCCTTTTATGCCGTATTCAACATCGTCTCCTGTGGAGAGCACGTGGTCTGTTCCGCTTCGATTTACGGCGGGACCTATAATCTGTTCGCCGTCACCATGAAGCGCATGGGGATCGATTTCACCTTTGTGGACCCGGACTGCACCGAGGAGGAGCTGAACGCCGCCTTCCGGCCGGAGACCCGCGCCGTCTTCGGGGAGACTATCGCCAATCCTGCCCTGACGGTGCTGGACATCGAAAAGTTTGCCAAAGCCGCCCACGCCCACGGGGTGCCCCTCATTGTGGACAACACCTTTGCCACACCAGTGAACTGCCGTCCCTTTGCATGGGGCGCGGACATCGTCACCCACTCTACCACCAAGTACATGGACGGACACGCCAATGCCGTGGGCGGCGCCATCGTGGACAGCGGGACCTTCGACTGGACGAAATACCCCGACCGGTTCCCCGGCCTGTGCACCCCGGACGAAAGCTACCACGGGATCACGTATACCCAGCGCTTCGGCCTGGCCGGGGCTTACATCACAAAGGCCACCGTCCAGCTCATGCGGGATCTGGGCGCGATCCCGTCGCCCCAGAACTGCTACTACCTGAACATCGGGCTGGAGACGCTGCCCCTGCGCATGGCAAAGCACTGTGAAAACGCTCTGGCTGTGGCCGAGTGTTTGAAGCACCATCCCAAGGTGGCCTGGGTCAGCTATCCCGGCCTGCCGGGGGATCGCTATTATGCGCTGGCCCAGAAATATATGCCCCACGGGACCTGCGGCGTGGTTTCCTTCGGGGTGGAGGGCGGACGTTCCGCGGCCTCTCGTTTCATGGCCGCTCTGAAGCTGGCCTCCATCGCCACCCATGTGGCCGATGCGAAGACCTGCGTGCTCCATCCGGCGTCCACCACCCACCGGCAGATGACCGACGCGGAGCTGGCGGCGGCCGGGGTATCCCCCGACCTGGTGCGCCTGAGCGTCGGCATCGAAGATGTGCGGGATATTTTGGACGACGTGGAACAGGCCCTGGCGGGGGTATAGGGAGGCGGAAGGGATGTACGTGGACCCTACGGTCTATTCCGGCGCGCCCGCCGAGGCACGGGACAGCCGGGAGATGGCGGTATACGCCAGATTGGATGCCCTGGGCATCTCCTATCTGCGCTGTGACCACGACCATGCCGATACCATGGAAGCCTGCGAGGCGGTGGAAGCGGTGCTGGACGTGTCGATCTGCAAGAACCTGCTGCTTACCAACCGCCAGCAGACTGATTTCTATTTGCTGATGATGCCGGGGCGCAAGCCGTTTAAGACCCGCGATTTGACCAAGCAGCTGGGCTGTTCCCGCCTCTCTTTCGCCACCGGGGAGCAGATGCAGTCCCTTTTAGGGGCCGTCCCCGGCTCTGCCAGCGTGTTCGGGCTGATCTATGACCCGGAGCAGAGAGTCCGTTTGCTGATCGACCGGGAGCTGCTGCACGACGCATACATCAGCGGCCACCCCTGTTTCTCCACTTCTACCCTGAAGGTGCAGCGGCAGGACCTGCTGGATCGTTTCCTCCCCGCCGTGGGACATGCGCCCACCTTTGTGGACCTGCCCTGGCCGGAGGATTGCTGAACAAGAAAACGGCCCCGGAAGCAATGCTTCCGGGGCCGTCAGCCTGCTGTCACTCTGCAAATCGGACCGATCCTGTGAAAAGTTTGTAAGGAAGCGTGACGCGGCCGGCGGGAGCAGATCGCGCTCGGTTCTTGTTACCGCATTGTAACTTGCACCGGAAGGGCGGGACGGCTATGCTGAGAGCAGGACAAGACGGAAAGGAGCGATGCGGAATGAAACGGCTGTTGGCGGCGGTATTGTGCCTGGTCCTGGTATGCGCAGCGGCGGCCCGGGCGGCAGAGCCGGAGCAGGCCCTTTGGACGCGGAGCGAGGGGGATGGGGATTATGTAACCATCCGCGTGCCCTGCCCGGAGGGGGAACAGCTGTCCTGGGCGCAGACCCGGAAGCTGTGTGTGCGCTATGCCGACACCGGGGAGCCGGTAGCCCTGTGCAGCAATTATTACCGGGGATATCTCTTTGCCACCGTCCCGGCCGCCCAGGCGGGCCGGACGCTGGAAGCCGGTCTGGGCGAGCCTGTACGGTTTGCCGACCATATCACGGTATGGGAAGGTGTGGAATACTACGACGCTCCGCTTGGCACCGATGAGCTGAATCTCCGCGGCGTCCTCCGGGGCGACGGTTCGGGGAACCTGAACGCCGGCGCGGTGATTACCCGGGCGGAAGCGTTTGCGCTGATCGTCCGCCTGCTGGGGATCCCGGAGGAGGGGGAAATCTGGGCGGAGTGGTACGACGCCAACGGGAAAAGCACCGGCTACGATGACGTAGCGCCCGGCGCGTGGTACGTTCCGGTGGCTGCCGCCGCCCGGGCCTGCGGGCTGGCTGCGCCGGACGCGTTGTTCCACCCGGAGCGCCCGGTGACCCGCGGGGAATTTACCGTCATGCTTTACCGGGCCATGCGTGCCGTTGGCTGGCTGGAGGCGCCGCAGGGAGACGAGAAGCTGGTGCTGGCCGATGGGGAGGACCTTCCGGACTGGGCACGGGAGGCCTACCTGGCATTTGACAGGGGGGATCTGGGCATCGTTACCTTCCGGGACACCGGCGGGCGGGACAGCGAGGGGTTCCCGCTCCAGGAGCGCCTGGCCGAGCCGGGCAGGGGCGCTACCCGGGGTGAGATCATCGAATTCCTCTACAGCGCCCTGCGGCGTCTGCCCTGGTATCCGCTTCCGGAGGCCATCGAATGGGGATTTGACCGGGCCATGCCCGTCATCGACGGCTCCACCTCCACCTACCCATACACCAAGGCGGTGTATGGAGCTTTTTTCTCCAACTTCGAAAACCACCCACAGTACCCGGAGAGCCATTCCAAAAGCCATGAGTCTTACCAACGGTTGATTGACGGCGCGGCGGACGTTCTCTTCGCGGCCACCCTCCCCTCGGAAGCGCTCAAGGCCCAAGCGGCGGAGGCAGGGGTACAGTTGGAGTGCATTCCCATTGCTTACGATGCCATGGTGTTCTTTACCAATGCGGAGAACCCTGTCCTTGGGCTGACCCAGCGGCAAATACAGGATTTATATGTCTATGGGAAATATACGAACTGGAATCAGGTAGGCGGGCCGAACGCCCAGCTGCTGCCCTACCGCCGCAACGCGGACAGCGGCTCCCACGCCCTGATGGAACAGTATTTCCTGGAGGGAGGCAAGCTCTCCCTCAGCCCGAACGTGCATAACGTCCTCACCTCTTACGCCATGTCCTCCGCCCTCACAGACGTGGCCCAGGCCCTGCGTACCGATCCTGCCGCCTACGCCATCGGCTACAGCGTCTTTTATTATTACGTGAACAGCTCCTGGCTTCTGGACGATGCGGGGGGAGGGGAGCTCAAGCTGCTGTCTGTGGACGGGGTGATGCCCAGCGACTCCACGATCGCCGACGGCAGCTACCCCCTGGCGGGCTACAACTATGTGGTGCTCCGCTCCGACGAGCCGGAGGACTCCCCCGCCCGGCGGCTGGCGGCCTTTATGCTCGGCGAGGCGGGCCAGAGCCGCGTAGCTAACGCGGGATTCGGCCCCCTCTCCGGCGGCCCCAAGGCGGACTTCGAGCGGGACTTCCCTGATTGGAGCCCGGATGAAATATTCCCCGCCGGTTCCAGCTATGTGGTCCTCGCTTGGGACAGGGGGAGCGCCGTCCTCCGCGCCAGCGGCCTGGTTCGCAGCGTGGCGGACGGCCGCTGGCACGAGCTGGTCGCCAACCAGTGCCCTGCTCCGGCGGGAGAGGGAGTCGCCGCCGCCGTGTTGGGCCCTCCCGGCTGCACGGTGGTCTTTGGGTCCGTGGGGCGGGAGCTCCGGGGCGACCTCACGGTCCGCCTGAGCTATGACGGCGGGCAGGTCCTGACCCAGACAGTCTATCCCGGCCGGACCTTTCACTTCCTGCTGGAGGGGCAAGTCGAGCTGGAGGGACTGGAGCTGCTGGCCCGCGATGGCCAGAGTTTAGGCTCCTGGAAACCGTAAACGCAACAAAAGCGAGGCGCAGGCAAAATGCCTGCGCCTCGCTTCGTCTCTAGTTCTGTTCCAGCTTCATCCGAAGCACACGGCGGACTACCGCCGGATCAGCCTGCCCCTTTAACTGCCGCATGACCTGTCCCACCAGGAAGCCGAAGGCCTTTTCCTTGCCGGCCTTGTAGTCCTCGATGCTCTTTGGGTTGGCGGCAAAGACTTCCTCCGCCACGCATCCCACCAGACCCGCGTCGGATACCTGCTCCAGGCCGTGTTTCTGCACGTATGCGTCCACGTCTTCGTCGTGCTCAAACACCGCCTCGAAGACCTTCACGGCCGTGTTGCGGTTGAGCTTGCCCTCCTGCACCAGGGCGATGAGCCGGGCCAGAGCGGCGGGGGAGAAGACCATGTCCCGGGCCTCCAGCCCCCGGGCGGAGAGCTGTCCCATGACCTCGCCCATGATCCAGTTGGAGACCTGCTTGGCGGGGGCGCCCAGAGCCACGGCGCGCTCAAAGAAGTCGGCCAGGGCCTTCTGGGCGGTGATCATCTGGGTATCGTAGGCAGGCAGACCGTAGTCGGCCTGATAACGGGCCATCCTGGCTTCCGCCATCTCGGGCTGCTGGGCCTTCAGGCGGTCAAGGTAGGCCTCGCTGAGCTCCAGAGGGGGGATGTCCGGCTCGGGGAAGTAGCGGTAATCCTGGGCGTTCTCCTTCGAACGCATGGCAAAGGTGGCGTCCTTGTTCTCATCCCAGCGGCGGGTCTCCTGGACCACGCGCTTGCCGTCCTCCAAACGCTCGATCTGCCGCCGGGCCTCGTACTGGATGGAGCGGGCGATGGCCTTGAAGGAGTTGAGGTTTTTCATCTCGGTGCGGGTGCCGAGCGCGGGCGCGCCTGCGGGCCGCACCGACAGGTTCACGTCGCAGCGCAGGGAGCCCTCCTGCATTTTGCAGTCGGATACGCCCAGATACTGGAGCGTGGAGCGCAGCTTTTCCAGATAGGCCACGACTTCGTCGGCGCTGCGGAAGTCCGGTTCGGTGACGATCTCGATCAAAGGGACCCCGCAGCGGTTGTAGTCGGCGCGGGTCTGGTCGATCCAGGGATCGTGGACCAGCTTGCCCGCATCCTCCTCCATATGCAGCTCGTGGATGCGGATGGTCTTGGCGCCGGCGGCGGTGCGGATGTCGACAGCGCCGTCATGGCAGATGGGCAGGTAGAGCTGGGAGATTTGATAGGCCTTTGGCAGGTCGGGGTAGAAGTAGTTTTTCCGGTCGAACCTGCAGCAGCGGGTGACGGCGCAGTTCAGGGCCAGTCCGGCCTTGACGGCGAATTCCAGCACCGCCTCGTTCAGCACGGGCAGCGTGCCGGGCATGCCGGTGCACACCGGGCAGCAGTGGGTGTTGGGATCGCCGCCGAATTCAGTGGTGCAGCCGCAGAAGATCTTCGTGGCGGTGGCCAGTTCCACATGGGTCTCCAGGCCGATCACGGTTTCCCAGGTCACTGCGCATCGCCTCCCTTCTGCGCCGCCTGGCCGGGCAGGGGCGGCGTGCGCTTGTGGTGATCGGTCTCCAGCTGGAAGGCATGGGCGGCGTCCAGCACCGCGGCGTCCCCCAGGGCGGGACCGATGAGCTGAGCGCCGATGGGCATGCCGTCGGATGCGAAGCCGCAGGGTACCGAAATACCCGGCAGGCCCGCCAGGTTCACCGAGACGGTATAGATGTCGCTCAGGTACATCTGCAGCGGGTCGTTCAGGCTCTCGCCCAGCTTGGGCGCGGTCGTGGGGGCGACCGGGGTGAGCAGCAGGTCGTAGCGCCGGAAGGCCTCGTCGAAGGCGCGCTTGATCAGCGCTTTGACCTGAAGGGCCTTTTTGTAGTAGGCGTCGTAGTAGCCGGTGGAGAGCACGAAGGTGCCCAGCAGGATCCGCCGCTTGACCTCCGCGCCGAAGCCCTCGGTGCGGGTCTTGCTGTACAGATCGGTCAGGTCCTCGTAGCCCTGGGCGCGCCAGCCGTATTTCACCCCGTCGAACCGGGACAGGTTGGAGCTGGCCTCGGCGGCGGCAATGATATAGTAGGTGGGCACCACGTACTGCATGACGGGAAGGGAGAACTCCTCCACGACGGCGCCGCGCTGTTTCAGAACGTCGGCCGCGGCGAGCACGGCGGCGCGGACCTCCCCGTCCAGGCCGTCCCCGAAGCAGTCGGCGGGCAGGCCGATCCGCTTGCCCCGCACGTCTCCGGTGAGACCGGAGAGCAGGCCGCCCGCCGGGGCGTCCAGACTGGTACCGTCCCGCGGGTCGCGGCCCTGGATGACGTCCAGTACCGCCGCGCAGTCGGCGGCGGAGCGGGCGATGGGACCCATCTGGTCCAGAGAGGAGGCATAGGCGATCAGGCCGTAGCGGGAGACGGTGCCGTAGGTGGGCTTCATGCCGGTGACGCCGCAGTAGGCGGCGGGCTGGCGGATGCTTCCGCCGGTATCCGAGCCGATGGCGTACCACACGCTGCCCTCGGCCACGGCGGCGGCCGCCCCGCCGGAAGAACCGCCGGGTACCCGGGAGGGGTCCCAGGGGTTTTGGACCGGACCGTAGAAGGAGGTCTCAGTGGTGGAACCCATGGCGAACTCGTCCATGTTCAGCTTGCCCAGGGAAATGCAGCCCGCCGCGTCCAGACGCTCTGCCACAGTGGCGTCGTAGGGGGGCGTAAAGCCGCCCAGAATCTTGGAGGCGCAGGAGGTCTTCACCCCGCGGGTGCAGATGTTGTCCTTAAAGGCCATGGGCACCCCCGCCAGCGGCGATGGGGCGCGGCGGGCGTCCAGCAGGCGCTGCACCTGGTCGGCGCGGAGCATGGCGTCCTCCTTGGTGACGGTGATAAAGGCGTTGGAGCGGCCTTGCGCCTGCGCCAGACGGTCCAGACCGGCCTTTGCCGCCCCGGCGGCGGAGAGGCTCCCCTCCCGCAGCAGTGCGCCCAGCTCCAGGGCGGTCAGCGTACGGTAATCCATATTGCCTGCCCCCCCTTATTCCACGGTCTTGGGCACCAGAAACGCCTCTTCATCGGGGATAGGGGCGTTCTGGAGCAGAGTGGGTCGGGCAAAGGACGGCTCCACGGTGTCCGGCCGCAGGACGTTTTTCAGCGGGAACACATGGCTCATGGGCTCCACCTCCGCGGTATCCAGGGCGTTCAGCACGTCCATGTAGTCCAGGATGCGCTCCAGCTCTCCGGTCATCCGGGCCTTTTCCTCCGCCGGAAGCTTGAGCCGGGAGAGGACGGAGACATAATCCACCATTTCCTCGGTAATTTTCATATCGTACCTCCTCCTTTACGGTTCCAGCCGGTTCAGATCCCGGGGGAACAGACAGGCCCTTCTCACGTTGTCCAGGCCGCACAGCTTCATGGTCAGCCGCTCCAGGCCGATGCCCAACCCGCCGTGGGGGGGCATGCCGTGCCTGTGGATCATCAGGTAGCTGGCAAACTCCTCGGGATGCATGCCCCGGTCCAGCATTTTTCGGACCTGCTGGTCGTAGTCGTGGATGCGCTGGCCGCCGGTGGTGACCTCCATCCCACGGAACAGAAGGTCGAAGGAGAGGGTGTACCGGGGGTCGGCGGGATCGTCCATGGCGTAGAAGGGACGCTTTTTGCTGGGATAGTGCGTGACGAACACGAAGTCGGAGCCCCACTGCTCCTTGGCGTATTGGCTGATGTGGAGCTCCTCCTCCGGCTCCAGATCGTAGGGGTCGCGGATCCGGTAGCCGTAGGCCTCGGCGGCCAGACGCTTGGCCTCGTCGAAGCGGACGGCGGGAATGCGCTCCACCAGGGGCAGCTCCGCCCCCAGCCGGGCCAGATCCTCGGCGTACTCCGCCGCGAGCAGGCGGACCATATGCTGCAAAAACCCGGTCTCCATCTCCATTACGTCGGTAAAGCCGTCGATAAAGCCCATTTCGAAGTCCAGGGAGGTGTACTCGTTCAGGTGCCGGGGGGTGGCGTGCTTCTCCGCCCGGAAGACGGGGGCCACCTCGAACACCCGCTCGAACGCGCCCACCATGGTCTGCTTGTAGAACTGGGGGGACTGGGCCAGGAAGGCCTTTTTGCCGAAATAGTCCAGCCGGAAGATGTTGGAACCGCCCTCCGCCCCGGCGTGGACGATCTTTGGGGTGTGGATCTCGGTAAAGCCCTCCCGGTGCATGTATTCCCGGAAGGCGCGGCCGACGGCGTCCTGGATCCGGAAGACGGAGCGCGCCCGCAAAGAGCGCAGCACCACCGGGCGCAGGCCCAGCTCGGTGTCCAGGTTCAGCGCCAGCCTGCGCTTGGAGATGGGCACCGGCAGGGGGGCCGCCGGGCGGGAGAGCACTTCCACCTGCGCGCCGGCCAGCTCGAACCCGCCGGGCGCCCGGGGCTCTTCCCGGACGGTGCCGGAGACCCGCACGGCGCACTCGTCGGTGACGCCGTCCAGGCCCGCCTCCCGGGGACAGACGCACTGCACCACGCCCTGGCGGGTGCGCAGGGTGAGGAAGGTCAGCGCGCCCATGCTCCGCAGGGAGTGGACCATACCGTTGAGGGTGACGGCCTGGTTATTCCGGCCGCCCCCTATCCGTTCTGCGATCATGGTTTCACTGCGTCTGGTTCCTGCCATGAATTCCATGCTGTTCACACCTTTCCTGTTTGAATCAAAAATGAAAATAAAACGTCCCGAAGCTGCATTGCAGCTTCGGGACGGAAAAACTCCGCGGTACCACCCGTAGGTTTGCCGCATCGCCCTTGACACGGCCACTCAGACTCCCTTAACGCGGGCCACGTGCGCAGCTACCTCCTTGCAACAGGACTCGCTGTGCCGGCTTGGAAGCGTTGCGCCTCCCCATCCTGCCGGACCGGGCTCTCAGTCGGTGACCCGGATTCTCTGGCGGCGCTCACGGGGGACGGTCTTCGTCATTGCCTTTGATGAAAGTAGTATATGCGCCCACTGCAAAAAAATCAATTGTGAATATTGACAGAATCAAAACTTTGCATCCCGCGGGAGCTTATGGTACAATGTCAAAAAGCGGCGCAACCGGCCGCGGGAATCAGCACGGAGGCGAAGGATATGATGGATTGGGACGCGCTGTATGAGGCGTGTATGAGCTGCCGCAAATGTCCGCTGGCGGAAACGCGGCATCATGTGGTGTTTGGCGAAGGGGCCCGGGACGCGGAAGTTATGCTCATCGGGGAAGGACCCGGCGAGCAGGAGGACCGGACAGGCCGGCCCTTCGTGGGCCGGGCGGGCAAGCTGCTGGACGACATGCTGGCCATGATCGATCTGAACCGGGAGCGGGTCTTCATCGGCAATATGGTCAAGTGCCGGCCGCCGGAGAACCGGGATCCTTTGAATCTGGAGCAGGAGGCCTGCATCAGCTACCTGCGCAACCAGGTGGCCCTGATCAAGCCCAAGATCATTGTCTGCCTGGGGCGTATCGCGGCCATCAAACTGATCCGGGAGGATTTCAAGATCACGCGGGAGCATGGGCAGTGGTTTGAAAAGGCGGGGGTGCAGATGACCGCGCTCTACCACCCCTCCGCCCTGCTGCGGGACCCCCGCAAGCGCCCGGAAAGCTTTGAGGACTTGAAGGCCCTCCAGGCCAAGATCCGGGAGATCTGTACCCATACCTATCCGGTGTAGATGTAGATGGAGGTGGGGGGGGGGGGGGGGGGGGGGGGGGGGGGGGGGGGGGGGGGGGGGGGGGGGGGG
>NZ_JANGBE010000023.1:0-59255 GCF_024462255.1 Flavonifractor sp. DFI.6.63
ACTCCCTTGTCCTAGTATGCCACAGCGGCCAGAACGGCATTCACGCCGTGCCGGCGCGCATACCGCTCTGACCACCATGGCTTTCGGTAATCAAGGGATTCAGGCCAGAATCCGCCCTGCTTTCCAGCGCCATTCTTGACTTTGTCGAAAAACGCTTACACAAAATTTTACACCCGGCCTAGAAATGATAAATCCGAACACACTACCCACTTGGATAATGTAGTTCGGATTATCATTAGTTGGTCGGAGTGTAATTATAGGATCTGACAAAGCCCGGCAATATCAACGGTTTGCAGACTGTCGGCAAGAGGTTTTATCTTAAATCGTACGCTCCCACACCTTGACTTGTGTAATAACATCACGCAGACGATCATCACCCACCATATACTCCAGAATTTCGTCAGCGGTATCACACCACTTCTCGGTACGAGTGTTTACTTCCACAGAGCCTGCCTGACAGATCACCATTTTAGGTGCTGCGCCTGCCACAGGAGAAACGCAGCCAAAGCAGCAGTACATAACTCCGTTCCATTCAAATTGGACCTCCCCGCCGCGCTTCATGCACCACTTGAAATCGCTGATTGTCTTGAAGCGATCGTCCTCAAACGTATTGGCTGGCACAATCGTTTTCATAGAAAGCCATCTCCTTTCTCTGCCATATGCTTTCCCAGTGTGTTCAATCTTACCGAGGTGAGGGCCTAATTCATCCCAATAAATATCATGTGTATGAGGATTATCGTGCAACGTCGGAGTTCCGTGATCTGAATAATGGGTTTCGGAATCAGCCTTTCCATCTAGGCCAATATGGGTCTCATACAAATCTCCCTTTTTGGTAAAGGACTGTTTTATTTCGCCCGGCTTACCAATAAATTTTTCGTCACCTAACTTTGATGGCTTCCATTTTCCACCATAGGCACTACCACCACCCTTAAAAGTGTCACCGCCGATCAGGTATGGCTCTATTGTATCACCATTTTGACTTGATGTACTACCAATTTTGAACGTGTCCAGATCTTCTTTTCGAAAGCCCCGCTCATAGCTCATATATTTCCAGGAACTGCGTTCATAGTCCACGTACACAATATTTCCCTGCATCTCGGGGAACGGTGTGTTGTAGCAGATGATCTTCTCCGGCTCGATGCGGCGCAGCATCTCATTGTAACCAGCCATGAACCAGTCCTTCTGATCCTGTCGGTTATCGTGTTCGGATGCCATGTAGGTGGAGACCGCCACCACACTGCCTTTTTCAATTCCCTCAAAACAGAAATCGAAGGTGGATTCGTCGCCCCAGTTGACAGTCGGGATCACGCGAATTCCCTTGGATGCCCAGTAGGCTCCGCACCAGCGGTTGCGGAACACATTGTATAACTGCATCACCGGAGCCATTTCCAGATACATACTGAAATCCGGCGACAGCACCGCCCGGTAACGGGCCAGCTTTTCAATATCACTGTCCGGGTTCTTCCAGACCCGCTCGAAACGGTAGTCATACAGGAAGAAATGTACCATCCGGTCAAGGTGGTTCTGATCCTCCAAATGCGTTTTATCAAATCCGATGAGTAGAAGATCGTTAAAATCACCTGCTCTTTCCTGAAATTTAGGGATAACAGGAATTTGCAGTTTCCCTCTGCCGGGAAATTGATTGCGAAGCAGGGCCTGTCGGGTGCGGTAATTGTAGTTTTCTTCTGTCATAATTGCCCTCCTATTTACAGTAAGGAACAAGTCCTCCTACAAGCAGGCAGCAAATAAAAAAATTGCACGTTCCCGTGCAACAAAATGAAAACATTAAAAAAGGGTAAGTCCCGTAAGGACTTACCCTTGGTCGGAGTGTAATTAAAGGGTTTCACAGAATTAAGAACATATAAAAATCATATTCGGGTGGGGGCAATCAGTATTTCAACCAGAGCTTAATCGTGGGTCGGTGCGTAGAGCAGTAGGAAAATGGACGACGCTTTTTCTTTCTAAACTTCGAGACAAATTGGGGCTGTTGACAAAGTCCCTTATCGAAAAAGCAAATAGGTTTTTCTTGCTTGTTTGTTGTTATTTACTATCAAATATATGCTATTTGATAAACTTTTTGCAAGGCCATATTTTTGAAAACAGACTTTGTCAACAGCTCCAACTTGTCCCAAAGTCCTTTCATAAGGGGAGAGGCCGAGGGGCGGCGCTCCGGCGTCGTCCCTTGGTCTGTTATTCATTTGGGAAGGAGGTACAATGGCGGACATCCTCTTAAAGCTCATGCCGGCGGATTTAGAGAGCGGCGACATCCTTAACAAAGGGTTGGGGCGGAGGTACAATATACTTGGAAATACTGATTGTCCGACACCCGAGGAAGGAGGACATTTTGAAACAGTCGGACAATAAAACCCCTCACGGGACAGCCGCTCTCTACTGCCGACTGAGCCGTGATGATAACATGGACAGCGAGTCCAACAGCATCCAGAACCAAAAGAAAATTCTCCAAAAGGCCGCCAAGGACAAGGGTTATACGGACACCATCTTTTTCGTGGATGACGGTATCACCGGAACCACCATGAAACGCCCCGGCTTTCAGAAAATGATTGCAGCAATCGAGGCCGGGTACATCTCGGCGGTGTTCGTGAAAGACCTCTCCCGGCTGGGCCGGAACTACATTGAAGTGGGCAAGCTCACCGAAGAATTTTTCCCGCTCCATGATGTGCGGCTGGTGGCCGTTTCCGATGGCGTGGACAGCGACGAGGGCGAAGATGATTTCACCCCGTTCAAAAACATTATGAATGAGTACTACGCTAAGGACATTTCCAAGAAGCGCCGGATCGTCAACAAGATGAAAGGCAATGCTGGGATTCCGCTTTCACCGCCGCCCTATGGCTACATGAAGAACCCGGACAATCCCCGGTTTTGGGTCATTGACCCGGAGGCCGCCGAGGTGGTGCGCTGCATCTACTGTCTGGCCTTGGAGGGCAACGGCCCCTTGCAGATTGCTACGGCGTTGGGGACGATGGGGGTGCTGAACCCCTCGGCCTATCGAACCAGCAAGGGGGTCAGCAAGGGCGGCTCCAAAAGCACGCTGGAACCTACCAAGTGGAACCATACCACCGTCAAGAAAATCCTCACTTTGCAGGAATACTGCGGCGATGTGATCAACTTCAAAACCTACTCCAAGTCCTATAAGATGAAGCGTCGGATTGAAAACCCGGAGGAAAACCGGGCCATCTTCCTCGATGTCCATGAGCCTATCATTGACCGTGTGACTTGGGAAAAGGTACAAAGCCTGCAAACCACCCGGCGCAGGCGGCCTACCGTAACAAAGGAGTCCAGCGCCTTTTGTGGCTATCTGAAATGCCCGGAGTGCGGCGGCAATCTGACTTTCCACTTTAATCAGGGCAACCACGACATTAAGTTCTTTAGCTGCAACAACCACAATTCTGGGCTCCGCAAATGTTCGTCTACCCACTATATCCGGCTGGACTTCTTGGAGCAGGTCGTGCTTTACGAGATACACCGGCTGGCCTGCTTTGCCAATGAGTATGAAAACGACTTTATCAAGGCGATGGTGGGGCGCTCGGCAAAGGTGGCGGAAAATGACCGGGTACGCAAGAAGCGGGAGCTGGACGGGCTGCTGGCCCGGGACAAGGAGCTGGATATGCTCTTTGAACGGCTCTACGAGGACAATGTGTCCGGCAAGATCGACGATGCCCGGTTTTCCAAAATGTCCAAGCGGTATGAGCAGGAGCAGGGCGAAAACGCCGGGCGGATCAAGGCGCTGCGGTTGGAGCTGAAAAAGCTGGAAGATAAGCGGATGGATGTGGACACCTTTCTGGAAACGGTGCGCCGCTACACCGACGCCACCACCATCACCAAGCGCATGGTTGCCGAGCTCATTCAGTATATCGAGGTTTATCCGGCGGTCAAGGAGGACGGTGTTACCAATCAGCGGGTGACGATCCACTATAACTGCATCGGTGCCTTTGAGGTGCCGGATCGCCGGAAGATCCCTGAGCGGGACATTCTTTTGGAAACGAGAAAAGGCGTAGCATTAAGCTACGCCCCCACACAGATTGCTATATAAACTTGGAAATAAAAAATGCGGAGTATCATCAGCAGATCTTTTCAAATCCTTTAATGATACTCCGCATGGTCCCCCGACCGATTGTAAATCCGAACTCTCAATGTCAGTAAAATCAAGCCTTTCCTCGCCCTCCTTATAGTTAAAGGTAATCAAAATGTAATCGTCAAAGACGGTCACGGAGTTTACAAAGCTGTCAATAAGCCTCCGCCGTTCTTCCAGCTTGGACACATCCAGGGTACGGAAACGGCAAATCCAGTATGTCACATCCTCACGGGTCAGCATGGGGTGTTTCATTTCCTCCTGGATGATTTGCAGCTCTATATCCGCTTTCCTGTCCTCCAACTCGTCAAGCCGCTGTTTGGTGGAGGCGTTTATAATCCCCATCTGGATAGCGTTCAGCATATTGGTGATACCTCGCTCTGTTTCCTCCAACTGGTGCCGGAGTGCCGGGAGGACGCTGCTCTCTCTGGTCTGAATGTCCATCACGGTGTCGGCTATGTACTCCACAAAATTATCGTCCATTACCTTTGCCATAACAGCGTTGACAACAGCGTTTTCAATGGGCGTTTTCCGTATGCTCTTGTGCTTGGCGTTGCAGCTTTTTTGTTTCTTGGTGTTTACACAGCGATAATAATGGTATTTCCGGCCCTTGCTGGCGCTGGTGCCGCTCTCGCCAACCATCATGGCCCCGCAGGTGCCACAAAACAGCTTTGTGGTCAGCAGATAATCGTCCTCGGCCTTGTGGCGGGCCGGGGCTTTTCTGTTTGCCGCAAGCCGTTTTTGCACCCTGTCAAACAGGTCTTGGGGGACAATGGCGGGGATACCGCCGGGGGTGACAATTTCCCGATAGCTGTATTCCCCGATATACTTCCGGTTTTTCAGCAGACGGGCCATAAAGTTCAGGTCAATCTTTTTACCTCGTACCGTTGTAACGCCCTTTTGCCGCATTTCCTCCATGATTTCCTTCATGGTGGCTCCCTGGTCATACCGGGTGAATATTTCCAGCACCACGGGGGCGGTGCGAGGGTCAAGCTGGTACTGCATATCCTTGTCTATAACATAGCCGAAGGTGGGCGTACCGCCGTTATACTTGCATTTCAGAGCGTTTTCCGTATGGCCCCGGATAACCTTCTCGGACAGCTCAGCGGAGTAGTATTCCGCCATACCTTCCAGCATACTTTCCAGAATGATACCCTCCGGCCCCTCGGAAATGTTTTCCGTAGCAGAAAGCACCTTGACGCCATACTTCCGAAGCTGGGCCTTATAATGGGCGCTGTCGTAGCGGTTCCGGGCGAAACGGTCTAACTTCCAGACAATGACCACATCAAACAGGCCCTTGGCGCTGTCCTTCACCATGCGCTGGAAGTCCGGGCGGTTGTCGGTCTTGGCGGACAAGGCCCGGTCAATGTATGTCCGCAAAATGGTAATGTCGTTTTTCACACAATAGGCCGTACACTCCCGAAGCTGGCCCTCAATGCTTTCCTCCCGCTGGTTGTCGCTGGAATACCGGGCATAGATCACCGCTTTCATTCCTCGTTCGCCTCCTCTGTCATAATCCGAAGCAGCGCCTCTTTCAGACGCTTGTTGACGGGCGCTTGCGGGTCAAAGCACATTTCTATAAATTCCCGCATTTCCTCGCTCTGTTCCATCTTTTCTTTAAGCGCCTGGGGCTTGTAGTCGTACAGCTTGCCCCGTGGCTCGTCTGTACGGCAGTAGAGATAATCCATAGACACATCAAAATAGTCAGCGTACTTCACAAACATCTCCGGCCCTGGGACGGCTTGGCCCTGCTCGTATCGGTTGATACTGGACTGCTGTGTGCCGAGTATCCCGGCAAGTTTCGTCTGGGACAGACGGACACCCACACGGAGGGCTTTTAGGCGTTCACCAATCATTTCTTTCATTCTGCGGGCCTCCTTTTTCTGTTGATATAAGACTATCGCAAATAAGCATATTAGTCAACTCTTTATTTTGTTTCCTCGTAAATCCCAGTATTGAACCGGGGTGTCAGCCAGCCTGCGGCTGACACCCCTTGATAACCGAAAAGCCCAGGCCCCTCCCCCTGTCAATGGCGGCACATGGGCCGTTTATCTTGACCATTGACAGGGGGAGGGGGCTGGGCTACTGGCAAGAAAGGCAGGGCAACGCAAGATATAGAATTATTTACAAAATATTCATCAATATATGGAATAGGTATGGTAATATATCGTTGCCCTGCCATAAATGAAACATGAAAAACCAAGAAGCAAAGTAAGCCGCTGTTTTCAGCGGCACACAAGGAGGAACCCCGGACGGTGTTTAAGATACCGCCCACATGTGACGGGCATGGGAAAGCGGTTGCTGTACGCTGTCCCGGCAAGTGCCCCAGGATTGACGGGGGAATACGGCTCCATTTCCGTATTCCAATGTAACATTGAATTATCGTGAGCGGGCTTTGCGCGCCGGAGGTGGATAGTAAACACTATTATTCACCCAAGGCGTATTTCACGATAAGGAGGTGGCCGCTATGGTAAGTAGTCTTTTCCTGTTACGGCGATACCATAGACCCCAGCGACACGACCCCAGGCGCACCACCTCCGGCGGCAAACCCATCTAAACCGAAATCTGTAATCCGAGGATACAGCTTTGGCAGTTCAGACGCCAAAGCAAGGCCCGGATTATAGACTTGAATTGTCCAAGCTGGTGAACGGATATTTAGCCGTGCTGGAATGGAGTCCCGCACGGCTGGCGAAAATGTCCGGACAGTCCAAAGCGACCATCAGCAGAATAACGAGTTACGACACAGAAAGGAACCCCTACTACCGGCCGGAGTTAAGGACGATACAGGCCATTGCCCAGGCGCTGGAACTCACATTAGAGCAGCGGCGTGAGCTGTTTTATACAGCGTTCCCGGAGTTCTATGTGTGGGACGAGGCGGCGGAGCATGGCTACACCGTAGACGAAACCAACGACCTGCTGCACGGCAGGGGCCTCCCCCTTCTGACATCTGACAAGTGAATGACCGATTAAAAGCCGACGCCCTATACAGCACAGGGGCGTCGGTTTTTTGCGCCCTTTCAAGTGTTTCACGCATGAAACGACATTTCGCTTTTTCCCTGGTATGATGGGGACAACACAAGGACTTGTGATTTCAAAAGGGTGGGGCAAAGGCCACGCACCGCCCGGAAAGGAGAACCTATGAAGATCACCGACCTTATCATTGACCCCCGGAGCCTTGGGAGCAAGCTGTGGCTGGTGGAGGTGTCCCCGGCCTATGAGTATCGTGAAAACCGCAAAACTGATACCGTCCTCGGCTACCGCTATACCGTCGCTATGCCGGAAAAGGGCCTGGACAAAATCAATGTGCGGATTGACGGGGATAAACGCATGGACGCCCCGGACGGCTATGCGGAGGTGCGCTTTGACGGCCTGGAGGTATTCATCTATTGGAGCCAGGGGCAGCCCCAGGTGGGGGCCAGGGCCACGGGTATCCATTTGGTGAACCCTAAGACCTGATGCGCTGGCGGCGCTGGGGAGGCCAGCCGGGGAAAAGACAATTCCCCTCAAGGGAAGTGTCCCCCGGCGGCAGCGCCAGCGCCGCCTTTCCCATAAGGGGGCAGTATTACCCCTTATGGGAAACATGTAGCATGTAGCAAAACAAGGAGGCTGACTATGGGAAACAATTCCCAATCCCGCAAGTGGTCACTGGTCATTAACAACCCGTTGGAGGCCGGATTAGACCACACCGCTATCTCCGAAAAGCTGCACCTGTTTTCGCCCGACTATTACTGCATGGCCGACGAGATAGCGACAACGGGGACATATCACACGCATGTTTTCTTCTACGCTCCATCGCCGTCACGCTTTTCTACCGTCAAAAAGCGTTTCCCCATAGCCCATATTGAAAAGGCATACGGGTCGGTGCAGGAAAACCGCTCTTATCTGCGGAAGGATGGCCGATGGGCGGATACGGACAAGGCGGAAACCTCGGTGCCTGGGACTTTCGAGGAATGGGGCGAGGCCCCGCCGGAGCGAGCGGAGAAACACCCGGAGATGTTCCGACTCGTCCAGAATATCCGGGACGGCATGACCACCACGGAAATCATTGACGATAACCCGGCTATGGCCTTTCGTGTCCGTGACATTGACCTGCTCCGGCAGACTTTGACGGCGGAGAAGTACGCCGTGGAAAACAGGCCCCTGGAAGTATCCTACCTCTACGGGGCCAGCGGGGCGGGCAAGACAAGGAGCATTTACGAGGCCCACGACCCCCGGAGCATTTACCGGGTGACAAACTACCGGGCGGCAAAAGGCATTTCCTTTGACGGCTACCACGGGCAGGAGGTGCTTGTGTTCGAGGAGTTCAGCGGGCAAGTCCCCATTGAAGATATGCTGAACTATCTGGACATTTACCCCCTGTCCCTCCCCGCCCGGTACAATGACAAAACGGCCTGTTATACCACGGTCTATATCACCTCTAACCTTCCGCTGGAAAAGCAGTACCGGGGCGAACAGTGGGACAGGCCGGAAACCTGGCGGGCGTTCCTCCGCCGTATCCATAACATCATTGAGTTTTTACCGGACGGAACCACCGTCCAGAAGAAGAAAGGGGGCTGGCCCTGTGACCAGAAACGATAAAGACACCATCACCAGGCGGACGGAAAACCGCCATCTGCTTCGGCGCATGAAAGCGGGGCTTATGGCGGCCAGGGACACACCCCACAAGGGGCTGCTGCTCACGGCGTACCTTGCGGGCGCTGTGCTGGTCTGGCTGTTCCGGGGACACCTGTTCGGCCTGGACGCCTACGGTATGTTTTCCCCCGTCCTGAACGCCGTTATAGACCTGTTAGTGCCTCTCTACGCCGTGGGCGGCCTCCTGGCCGTCCTGGTACTCCTGGGAACACCCTGGGGCGGCAGGGAGGCAAAGGAGGGCTTGCAGAAGGTGGGCCTTGTCAACCACGCCGGAGAGGCCCCTATCCTCCTGTGCAAGCAGCGGGACAAGGACACGCCCCGGCTGACGCTCTGGGAGTTTGACCCCTGTGGCATACCTCTGGGGGAGTGGGAGGACAAGCGGGCCAGGATTGAAACGGCCCTGAATATCACCATAGCGAAAATGACATGGGCGGAGGGGCGGAAAATCATCTGTGTCTATGCCGTCCCCGCCGAGAGCGATTTTCTGGCCTTGCTCCCCTGGAAAGACAAATATCTGTCCCCGGACAGCTTTGTGTTGGTGCTGGGGGAAAGCCTGACGGGGCCTGTGACGGTGAACCTCGCCAACATCCCCCATATCCTGCTGGGCGGCTCCACGGGCAGCGGAAAGAGCGTACTGCTGAAGCTGCTGCTTATGCAGGCGGTGGAAAAGGGGGCGGAGGTCTACATAGCGGACTTCAAGGGCGGCGTAGACTTCCCCAGGGTTTGGCGGCAGAAATGCCACATGTGTTTCCGGGAGGATGAATTGCTCCATACCTTAGACCAACTCACGGCGGTTTTGGAGTGCCGCAAAAAGCGGCTGGAAGAAACGGAGTGCAAAGACCTGGACACCTACAACGAGGCCACGGGGGAGGGACTTCCCCGGCTGGTGTTCGCCTGTGACGAGGTGGCGGAGATGTTGGACAAGACCGGAGCTGATAACGAACGGAAGAAGCTGCTGGCACAAATTGAAAACAAGCTGTCCACCATTGCGCGGCAGGGACGGGCATTTGGTATTCATCTCATTCTTGCCACGCAGAGGCCGGATGCGACCATCATCCCCGGCCAGATACGCAACAACATGGATTTCCGTGTTTGCGGCAGAGCGGATAGTGTGCTTTCTCAAATCATTCTCGACAACACCAGCGCCGCCGAGCAGATACCAAAAGACGCACGGGGCCGTTTCATAACGGGAGATGGAACAGTATTCCAAGGCTATCTGTTTGACGAGGAACGGTTCTAACGGGGTGATTCCATGCCACGCAAGAAGAAACCCAACGACTATGGAACCGGGATACCCTACCATGAGGTAGAGGCTCTGGCCCGCATCCTGCTCCCGGAGATACAGGCGTTTTTTGAGAGTGAGGAGGGGCAGCGGGAATACGCCGAGTGGAAAGCAAGGCACCAGGCCGAACAAGAGAACAAGACATAACAAAGGCGGGAACATCTATAACGATGCTCCCGCCCTTGCAGTTCTTACTGTAATATGCTAACATAATAATAAAGTACGGAACTTTTTCCCGCTTTTTTCGTCTATATAAGTAAACGCAAAGTAAGGAGGGATATCCGTGAAAAAGTATACTGCTTTGTTTGCCGCCTTAACGCTTGTTTTAGCATTAGCGGGATGCGGTGCGGAAACACAAACACCAATGCCAGGCCAAAGCGAACAAGAGGAATTCACCCAAAACAGTACAGAGAACGTAAACGAGACAGACGGCATGACACTTCTTGACAGTGTTTTTGACACGCTTTCCGAGGGAACGGATGTGACCATCACCCTTGAACAAGAGGGCGTTCGACAAAGCTATCCGAACACGCTGGACACATATTGGGCCATGCGGATGCCCACAAGCGAGAATTTTAATTGGTGCGGGATCACAAAAGAGGATTATTCCGCAGCATCTTCTGAAGGTGAGGGTAAGCAGAATAGGCTATCCCTTTCGGGAAGCAAGGATGGGGAGCAGTGGTCCCTCACGGTGGAGGACGATTCAAATTACGCCGTCTTAACCTATGGGGATGAAGCATACTATTTTGTCGGCGCCAAGGAGTACGCCTATGATTCCGATTGGAGCGCGGCTATGGCGCTTCGCTCCTTCTACGATACGATGGAATATAAGGCACTTGGCGGAAGCTACGATACCGACCCAAAGATTGTCATCCCCGATGAAGGACAGGATTATTTGGCAGCGGCACAAGCAGGGTATCAGCAGCAGGAGGAAGTCCATCTGAAGGTATCCAAAGGCAGCAAATTTTGTTTTTCTTTCGTTAAATGTAATGTGATGCCCGCAGAAGATCAGACAGAGCATTTTAGAAAAGAGGGCTTGATCGACGAGAATACCTGGGCGATTTACGCGAGTACGATTTTCGTACCGGAAAATGAGCGTGCCTATCAGAATTCCATGGCGGGAAACACCGAAGAGTATTCCGGAAACGACGCGGATGTACCGACAGGCGCGTTGGGGTATGGCCGTGTGGGATATGTCACGCGATCCGCGGATGGCTGGCATGTTAATATTGCCGGAACCGGCTGGTAAACAAGGAAACGGCGCAAGCGGAATAAATCCGCTTGCGCCGTTTGTCAGAGCACATTCTCAATAGAAATGATAAATCCGAACACATTACCCAGCTGGATAATGTAGTTCGGATTATCATTGTTTGGTCCGAGTGACTGGATTCGAACCAGCGGCCTCTTGAACCCCATTCAAGCGCGATACCAAACTTCGCCACACCCGGAAATTGCCGCCTGATTCAGACGGCTTGATTATATTAACATACTTTAGTGCTCGATGCAAGTACTTTTTTCATTTTTCCCTGCTTTTTTCACTACACCCAGCTGTCCTCCAGCTCGTGTTTCCGGTCGCGGGTCATCAGTTCATGTATGACCGCATGCGGGTCCTTCCCCTGATAAAGCACCTGGTAGGCCGCCTCCGTGATGGGCATCTCCACCTGCGCCTTTTCTGCCAGCGCTTTGGCAGTGGCGGCGGCATAGTAACCCTCCACTACGGCGCCGATCTCCTGGACCGCCTGCCGGGTCGGCGTACCCTGTCCGATCAGGATCCCGCAGCGGCGATTTCGGGAGTGCATGGAAGTACAGGTGACGATCAGGTCCCCCACCCCGGAGAGTCCCGCAAAGGTCTCCCTGCGTCCGCCCATCGCCACGCCCAGCCGGGCGATCTCGGTCAATCCGCGGGTCATCAGCGCCGCTTTGGTATTGTCTCCAAAGCCCATTCCATCACAGATCCCGGCACACAGGGCGATGACATTTTTCAGCGCCGCGCCCAGTTCTACGCCCACCACATCATCGGAGGCATATACCCGGAACCGTTCGTTCATAAACAGGTCCTGGACCTGCTCGGCAGCCGCCCGGTCCCGTGAGGCGGAAACGACCACGGTAGGCACCTGCCGGCCTACCTCCTCCGCATGGGAAGGGCCGGACAGCGCCACGATGGGATGCCCTTCTCCCACTTCCTCCGCGATGGCGGCAGTCAGGGTCAGGGACGTATCCTTTTCAATGCCCTTCGACACGGAGACCAGCACCGCGCCGGGATCCAGCAGCGGCGCGATCGACCGCGCGGTCGTCCGCACAGCGAAGGAGGGGGTCGCCAGCACCACGATCCCGCAGTCCCGCACACAGCCTGCATCCCAGGTCAAATGGAGCTTCTCCGGCAGCGGCACTCCCTTCAGCATGGGGTTTTCCCGCTTCTCACGCAGAACAGCGGACTCCTCCTGCGTATACGACCACAGGGTCACGTCATGGCCGTTTTCCAGCAAGACCATAGCCAGGGCCGTCCCCCAGCCCCCGCTGCCCATAACCGCGATCTTCATGGTTTCCGCTCCCCTTCCTTCTTGCGATGAAAACTGAATTTGGACTCCGTTCCAGCCAGGATGCGCTTCAGGTTGCCCCGGTGCTTCCATACCACCAGCGCGCCGCAAGCGGCGGCCAACAGCAGCGTAAACAAGTCATGATAGACAAACCAAGTGGCAAAGGGGAAGGATGCGCCCGCCCAGATGGACCCCAGAGAGACCCACTTGGTCAGGATGGCCAGCACCAGAAAGCCTCCCCAGACCACCAGGGCGATCCGCCAGTCGACCATCAGAGCGATGGTGCCCCCGGACAGGATACCCTTACCGCCCTTGAATTTGAACATGCAGGGAAACATGTGACCCAACAGGCAGAAGGTGCCCGCCCAATACTTTCCCGCGGTCTCCATCGCCTGAGTTCCAATGACGCGGAAGAGGACCATGCCGACAAGCACGGCCGCAACAGCCTTGAGCACGTCGGTCAGGATGACCACAACCGTCAGCGGTCCGCCGAACGTGCGATAAAAGTTGGTCAGTCCCGCGTTGCCGCTGCCATGCTTGCGCACGTCGTCCCGCAGGATATATTTGGAGACGATGACCGCCCCGTTGAAGCAGCCCAGAAAATAGGCCGCCGCCGCGGCCGCCAGCATCAGCAGCAGCGCCAGCGCTACCGTAATGCCTCCGCCCTCGTGGTGAAGCCAGTACATCAGTCCGAAAAAGCCCAGCGACGATTCGTTGCCCACGCCTGTCACCCCTCCTTGTCGCCCTTCTGCCGGATGGTCAGCCTGATCGGCGTACCCTCCAGGCCAAAGGTGGAACGGATCTGATTTTCCAGATAGCGCTGATAGGAAAAATGAAACAGCTTTGCGTCGTTGCAGAAACAGACGAAGTGGGGCGGCTTGACGCCGATTTGGGTCATATAGTAGATCTTCAGCCGGCGTCCCTTATCCGTAGGCGGCTGCACCCGGGCGGTGGCGTCGGCCAGGACCGTGTTGAGCATGCCGGTGGTGATGCGCAGGGACGCCTGATCGTTGACGTAGTTGATCAGATCGAACAGCCGGTCCACCCGCTGGCCCGTCAGGGCGGAGATGAACACGACGGGCGCGTAGGTCATATAGCTCAGATCCCGGCGCACGTCCTGGCGCATCCGGTCCATGGTCTTGTCGTCCTTTTCCACCGCATCCCATTTGTTGACCACAATGATACAGGCCTTGCCTGCCTCATGGGCCAGGCCGGCCACCTTGGTATCCTGCTCGGTAACGCCCTCCTGAGCGTCGATGAGGATCAGGCACACGTCACAGCGCTCAATGGCCATGGTGGAACGGAGGACGGAAAACTTCTCAATGCGGTCGTCCACCTTGGACTTTTTGCGCATGCCCGCCGTGTCGATCAGGCGGTATTTGCCCTTCTGATTCTCAAAATAGCTGTCTACCGCGTCCCGGGTCGTACCTGCCACATCGCTGACAATGACCCGCTGCTCCCCCAGGATGCGGTTGATGAGAGAGGACTTGCCCACGTTGGGCTTGCCGATGACGGCTACCTTGATCACGTCGTCCTCCGGTGCTTCCGCCTCCTCGGGGGGGAAGTATTTCATACACTCGTCCAACAGCTCTCCGGTCCCGTGGCCGTGGACGGCGGAGACCGGAATGGGGTCGCCCAGGCCCAGATTATAAAATTCATAGATGTCCGGGTTGGTCTGTCCCACCTGGTCCATTTTGTTTACCGCCAGCACCACCGGCTTGCCCGAGCGCAGCAGCAGGTTGGCCACCTCCTGATCGGAGGCGGTCAGGCCGGTCTTGATATCGCAGAGGAACACGATGACCGTGGCGTTCTGAATGGCGATCTCCGCCTGCTCCCGCATAAAAGCCAGGATCTCGCTGTCGGCGGAGGGCTCGATCCCGCCGGTATCCACCAGGTCAAATTTCCGGTTGAGCCACTCCGCCTCGGCATACAGCCGGTCCCGGGTCACGCCCGGAGTGTCCTCCACGATGGATAACCGCTGGCCCACCAGTTTGTTAAAAAGCATGGACTTGCCCACATTGGGCCGGCCCACAATGGCGACTAAGGGTTTCATCCTATCCCTCTCATTCCTGTTATCACGGTCATTTTGGTCCTTAAGTTCCCGGATTATACCGGTAGTATTCGTCCTCCGGCGGCAGGGCGTAGGCGGGCGCCTCCACCTCCAGCCCCAGGATGGCGTCCACCAGGTCAAACCCGCTTTCCGCGGGCACCGGGATCACCGGCACGCCCAGCGCCTGCTCCAACTGTGCTACCGTCACGTCGTCCAGAAAGACCCGCTCCCCGGTACGCAGCATGTTTGCGGGGATCAGCAGCCGCTCTCCCAGCGCCCGGCCCCGGAGCTGTTCCATCAAATCCCGGCCGGTGATGAGGCCGGATACCGTAATGGTCTCCCCAAAAAAGCGGTTGCGCACCGGGTAGACCGTCCCCCTTATATTACCGCACGTTTTCCGGGCCATGTCAATGATTTCCTGTAAAAAAGGGGCGGCGGATACCCCGGTGGCAATGGAAAAGGGCGTGCACTCCGCGCCGGCCCGGGCGCCGTCCAGCGCCATGGCCGCCTGACTGGTGAGCAGGCGCAGCATCCCCACGCCGTTTTCCAGCTGCGCCATGCCTTCATAGTAGGCCTTCTCCGGCAGCGCCCGCCCGGCGATCAGGTAAAACTCGTCGGAACACCAGGCCATTGCGGTATCATGCGCCTCAGCGAAGGCGGCGGCAAAGGCCTCCACCTGATCGATGACGGCGGCGGCCTGCTGCGGGGTATAGGGGTCGATCCTGCACAGGCCCTCCCGGAAGCGGGTCACCCCGACCGGCACCACCGCCACGCTGCTGACCGCAGGCCAGAGCCCGCCCAGATCGTTCAGCGTGCGGTCCAGGGCCGGCCCGTCGTTGATGCCGGGGCAGGCCACCACCTGCGCGTTCATGGTGATGCCCGCCCGCGCAAAGCGCTCCATGATCGCCAGGCACTCCCCGGCCCGGCGGTGCTTGAGCATAGCCTGCCGCAGCTCCGGCTCTGTGGCGTGGACGGAGATGTTGATGGGACTGATGCGCAGCGCGGCGATCCGTTCCACCTCCCGCTGCGAGAGATTGGTCAGCGTGATATAGTTGCCCAGCAGAAAGGAGAGCCGGGCGTCGTCGTCCTTAAAATAAAGGGTCTCACGCATGCCGGGGGGCATCTGGTCCACAAAACAGAAGATACAGCGGTTGGCGCAGGAGCGGGCCTTGTCCATCAGATAGGTCTGGAAGTTGAGCCCCAGGTCCTCCCCCTCCTCCTTGCGCACCCGTACGGTACGCTCCCGCCCGTCCGACCCGCACAGGGTCAGACTCAGGCGCGGATCGTAGGTATAAAATTTATAATCCAGCACATCCACAATGGGGCGGCCGTTCACATGGGTCAGGGTCTCCCCCGGCCGTACCCCGGCCCGCTTGGCCGGGCTGTGGGGATCGACCGACTGTATGCGTGTCATGCTCATGTCTTGCGCGTCGCCTCCCTCTCCGGCGTGATGCCTTGCGTTCTGCGTACTGCTGCGGCAGGGGACCGCGCGCTCCCCCGGCCGGGCTCCGGCCTTTTGGGGCGGGCGCCCCGCCGCCCGCGCGGATCCATCCCGGGATCCGTGTATCCCATTTGCCGCAAAAGGGATACTTGCTCTACGAGCCGCCGACCAGCAGACGCTCTGATCGGCGGCCCGTCCTTACAGATCATGGCGCAGCGACGCGCCGTGCTCCCGGCGCATCCGGGCCGGCCATTGCCCCTTCCGCCTGCCGTTGGGGTCGCTGCCCGCTGCATTTGGGAGCGGCCTCTCTTGTTCCGCTATCATATCACAGGCATTTGGCAAAATCAAGGAAGGGGCGGCCGGACGGCCGCGCGTCGGATTTTCGCGCAAAAAGAAAGAGGGGCCTCCCCCTCTTGCTTTTTGCAGGCTATTTACTTCGCCGCGGCCTCGGCGCTGCCGAACTCATGGCCATTATAGCTCATGCAGCTCTTGCACATCCGATGGGGAAGGCGGAACGCACCGCACTTGGGGCAGGTGGTGACGCCGGGCGTCTCCAGCTTCCAAACGGAGCTGCGGCGCTTGTTCCGGCGCTGCTTGGACACTTTACTCTTAGGGACTGCCATCTATGACACCTCCTTAGGTTCATGCCCTGGCCGGGCAAATGACTCAGTCTTCTTTATCCAACAGCTGCGCAAGCGCAGCCAAACGTGGATCGGTTTCGGGCCTGCAGGCGCAGGGGCCTTCGTTCAGGTCGGCCCCGCAGCGGGGACACAGTCCCTTGCAGTCCGCGCGGCAGACATGCTTGGAATCCATGGCCAGCACCAGCGCCGTGGTGAACAGTTCGTCCAAATCGACTTCGCCGTTCTCCAGAAGGACGATCGCGTCGTTCTCCTCATCCTCCAGCGTCTCCGCCAGAAGAGTCTCTACCGGGAGGGACAGCTCCTGCCGGAAGGGCCTGAGGCAGCGGTCGCACTTCAGGTCCAGAACGGTCTGCGCCGTGCCGGTGAGCAGCAGTGCGTCGGCCATATTGCGCACGCTGCCGGACACCTGCGCCGGCTGGGTGAACGGGCGCTCTCCGTAAAAATCCAGCCCGGACAGATCCAGCGCAAACGCAAAGGGCAGCGCCGCGCCGGGCGTATGGATGATGTCGCGGAGATTCAGTCGCATGGCACACCTCTCACAATGGTACAGCGGACATTATACTCAAAATTTCGGATGATGTCAAATACTTTTTCCCTTTTCCATAAAATATGGTATACTATTTTCAGGGAAACAGGGATAACACGGTTTTTCGCGGCAAAAACCGGCGCCGGCAAGGAAGCGGAGGACGGCGTGCTGCCCCCTGTCCGCCGAGGGGATCGTTCCCCAAGTAAGACGTTTTAGGAGAATCGCCCCATGAAGGAGTTTGTGATCGGAAAAAATGACGCCGGCCAGCGGCTGGACCGCTGGCTGGCCAAGACCCTCCCCCTGCTCCCCGCGCCCCTGGCCCAGAAGTATATCCGCCTCAAGCGGGTCAAGGTCAACGGGAAAGGCTCCCAGCGGGACGTGCGCCTGCAGGAAGGGGACCGGCTGCAATTATACATCAACGATGAGTTTTTTGACGCCCTCCGGGAGGACAACGCCTTTCTCTCGGTCTTCCAGCCCCGGCTGGACATCGTGTATGAGGATGAAAACCTGCTGCTGCTCAACAAACGGCCGGGCCTGCTGTGCCACGCCGACGAACAGGAAAAGGTCAACACCCTGATCACCCATATCCAGGCCTACCTTTATCAAAAAAAGGAGTGGAACCCCCGGGACGAGCACTCCTTCGCCCCCGCCCTGTGCAACCGCATCGACCGCAATACCGGCGGGATCGTCCTGGCCGCCAAAAATGCCGAGACCCTGCGCATCCTCAACCAGAAGATCCGGGACCGCGAGATCGGAAAATTTTATCTGGCAGTCCTCCACGGGCGTATGAGCCCCCCTGCGGGAAAGCTGGAGGGCTTTCTGCTCAAGGACGAAGATAAGGCGCGGGTGACGGTATACCGCAAGCCGGTGCCCGGGGGGAAGAGCGCCGCCACCTTATATAAGACCCTGAAAACGGCGGACGGGCTCTCTCTGGTGGAGTGCGAGCTGCTCACCGGCCGCACCCATCAGATCCGCGCCCAGTTCGCCGCGGCGGGCCACCCTCTGCTGGGAGACGGCAAATACGGCCGGGAACGGGACAACAAGCGCTATGGCCGCGCCTTTCAGGCGCTGTACTCCTACAAGCTGGTCTTTTCCTTTTCCACCGACGCCGGGATGCTGGAGTATCTGAAGGGCAGGGCCTTCACCGTGGAACACGTGGATTTCGTGGAAGCGTATTTCCCGGGCGAGTAAGCGGGAGCGGGCAGGCTTTGTTTTGGTACGTGCCGCGCCCGCTCCCGGCCGTTTTCCTTCATCCATACAGCCAGATGATAATCAGCATAATCCCCATCACAAAGCAATACGGTACCGGCCCGAGGCTCTTCTCTGTCTCCTCCAGCTTGTGAATGGAGATCATCAATTTCGCAAACAAAAAGGGAAACACAAATAGGCAGATTCCTACAACAATATTCCTAGCTTATACGCAGGCCCGGCCTATTCCAGCGGCCAACGGTCGCTGCCGGGCAGGATTTGCAGCAGCGCAGCGCGCCCCTCCGCCGCCAGGGGCTTGCGCAGGTAAAGCCGCCCGCTCAGATAGGTATAAGGTCCCTCGTCCTGCCCCTCCATCGCATAGGGGACGGGCACGCGGACGGGTCCGGGCCTGCTCCTGCATCCCGGCGGCGTAGGACACGCAGAAGCCCGCCAGCAATCCCACGCACAGGCAGGCGCACAGGCTTCGGATCAAACTGCTTCGTTTTATATTCGGTTCCCTTCCTTTGCCCATAAAAATTTTTAAATCGCGCCGCCGGACCGGCTGCGCATGCGGTTCCTACGCAGAGGGGGCTACGGGCCAGTCGTATTGGGCCATGTCCTGCAGCATAACGTTGTGCAAGTTGACATAATAGCTGGAAAGCTGGGTGCCGTCACTCACCGCAGCGTCATAGTCCCCCACCGCTCCGTCGGCAAGATAGCGCTCCAGCGCGGCGCGTACCTGCTCAATGAGGGGGCGGATACACTGCTCCAAGCGGTATTGGGCAAACTCAGATTGGGGAATTTCCAGAGCCGCCAGCGCCTCCACCAGAGGGAGAGCGGCCTTGGCCTGGGCCTTGTCCGGCTCCTCCACCGCCCGCAGAAAGCCGCCCTCCAGCTCCGCCAGGATGGGTCTTACCTGCTCCAGATAGGCCTCCAGGACGGCCCGCTCCCCTTCGGCCCAGGGGGTCTTTAAAAATACGCAGCCGTCTCCCCGGTCGGGGGCACTGTAATAGGTGACTTCCATCCCCATCAACGTCCCAATGCTGCGCACCGGCAGATAGACCCGCTGGTCATAGACGGCGGGGTACACCCGCTCGCCCTTGACGTTGTGGAAGCGCTGTTCTACCCCATCCATGGTCACGGTGATGTCGGGGCAGATCTGGATGTCGATGCCGTTTTTCTCCCGCTCCTCCTTCTCGGCCCGCTCACTGGGAGTCTGCTGGTTCCCGGTCGCCTCCTCTGCGGCCAGGACGCGGGCCGTGGTCCGTCCGGACAGGACTACCGTTTTGCCCTGCTGATCCCAGTCCACCTGCTTGCCCATCCAGGCCCCCGCCTGACGCAGGGGGATGTAAATCGTGCCGTTGTAGCTGAACAGCTCCTGCATGTTGTCTTCCTCGTCTAAAATCGCCGCTACGGCGCTGTTGACGTAGACGCTTCCCCGCCAGACCGGGACGTGGACGCTCTGCGCCGCCGGGACGGCGTAGGAGACGCAGAAGCCCGCCAGCAGGGCGGCGGTGAAAAGCAGGGCGGACAGGCGCGCCCGAAATGGATGCCTCATAGCTTACCTCCTTTTATTTTGGGGTAGGACGGCCTCAGCCGTCCCACGCCACATCAGTCTACCGATGTTAGATGGAAGAAATGTAAACGTTGCTGGTAAAGGTCTTGTTCGACACACCGGTCACCGAAATGCTGTCTCCGCTGGACATAGGGAAGCCATCCTGCAAACGAGTGACAAAGACAGTGACCCGTGTGCCGCTGATATTAGCAGAAACATTGGAAATGCCACTCTGCGTTCTGTTGCGGAAAGTCACAGTCACATTCGTGCCGGAAGAGGCGTTGTGATTGACGAATTCACAGTAGATAATGCTCATGTTGCCATCCAAAGTGCCGCTTCCCAAAGATACGGAAGCGTTAGCGGAAATCCCAAGGTTATACTTTTTACTAATGGGGAATGCCCCAGTCGTGTCCGGGTCATAAAACAGTGTTGGAATTCCAAGTGCATCCTTGATTGCCGCATCGATAATAGCCTGCTGCTCGTCTGCCGTTGCATGTGTGGGAATTGCAAGATAAACTACCTGCTCTTCACCCGTCGTTGCATCAACGATTTTACAGTCAATGGTCTGCCCCGCAAAGGCTGAGCGTTGAGTGCCTCGTACATCAGCGGCGGCGGCGGAACACAGTAGAGCAGAGAGAAGCAGGGCGAAGGCGCACAGGGTACTGACCAGTTTACGCAGTTTCACCATGAAACCTTCCTTCCTAAACTATCTTGTTGTCTTAGGGAGACCTGGATGCGAACGACCTCCTTTATCGTACATATTTGAAAGCGAAGAGGACTCCCTTTTGTCGCTCTCACTGTTTATATGTATCAGGATGAGCGTTTCGCAACAAGAATCTCATCTTTTTTCAGAATTTTTTTCCGCCCTGCCGGACGCCCTCATTCCAATAACGTTTCAGCGAGCGTTTTCATTACGTGCTTTTTGAAAATTTTTTAAAAAATGCAAGGCATCACCGCATCATTCAACGCGTGCGGATTGGCGCGAAAATTTGTGCCGCAAAAAGGCGCAAAACCGCAGGAATACTTTGCGTATTGCAAGGTTTTACAACGCATTTGTGGGGCAAATTGGCCGTCAAGACGTGCGCGGGGAATTGTGCGGTGATGCCTTAAAAATGCGCCGCCCCTCCTCCGGGGCGGCGCATCGATTTTGTTGGTGAAGCCGGCGGGCTGCTTCCGCCGGGAGCGTTGGAGTCTTCAGCTTCTTGCCGTCACAAGATCCGTCAGATAGGGCTTGGTCTAACCCGCACCCGGGCCAGAGAGATGCAGAACGTTTGCGCATCTGCAATGGGAAGGCCGCCGCTTACTGCGCCAGGCGGATCCCGTCATTCCCCGTACCCAGCCATACCCGCTGGGCCCTTAGTCTCTGGAGATCGTCCCGTTCGTGTAAATACGATAGGTAAACCCGATTTCCTTCTGATTGTACTTCACGTACAGAGTGCCCGTTTCCCCATTGAGTACCTTGCGGAAGGTCATCCCGGACACGGTGGGCGTCGTCCTCCAGGTGATATTGGTGATCTGCGCCTCTCCATCCGCCTGAGAGTAGATCCCATACACCTTCACATCCAGCGTGGCGATCAGATTCCCTGCGCTGTCCACCATCGTATGGGTAAAGTCCTTGCTCGTTTCTTTCTCCGGATTGGCTCGCGTGGCGTTCGCCGCGCTCACCTGGGTGGAAACATACTCATGCGCGGGCGAGCCGGTCTCCGTTGTGATGACATAGCAATCCCACTCCGGAACGTACATCACCTCCACATCCCCCAGGTATGCGCTCTGCTCCAGCGCTTCCACCTCCGGCTCGGCCGCAGCCACCGTACAGGCAAGCGCAAACAGCGCGACCACTACCGCGGCCAAAAGATACCGCTTTTTCTTCATTGTTTCTGCTTCCTTTCTTTCGTTTGGTTTTGAGGCGTCAATGCGCCCCTGTTCCGCTTCATACGCACCCTTCCCTTACCATAACGCAGCAGCACACGATTTCATAACGGCCTTTTTCATTTCTTCTGCGCCCTCCTCGCCCGCCTCCTATTCCGGCTCTAAAACCAGCTCCACGCTCTCCGCCATGCGAATCAGTTCCTTGTAGTCGTAGGAAGAGGTAATGTCGAACAAAAATCCGTACTCCTCATCCGCCCAGGTCACGGCGTTCCAATCACCCGGCGCATCGGCAAGCATCAGCATAGCCGGCTTCCCCTGAACCGTAATCTCAGAAAAGGTCCCACGCTCGCTGTCCCCGGCCACGGCAACCGTTGTGCAGCGGAACTTAATCCAGACCCCGTCACTGTTCTCATAGGTAATTGAGAACGCCTCGTCCTGCGTATCCACGGTCTCAAATCCATCCGGCACATAGGCGGGCCGCCAATCGGACGCTTTGACTCCTTCGGCCTGCTGCCCGGCGTATGCGATATAGAAATAGTCCTCAAACCACTGGACAAATACATTTTTTGTCCACGCCCGCACACCGGGGCTGACGGCCAGCAGTCCGCCCAGCGACAGTCCGCAGACCAGAATCAGGCAGGCAGCGGTTTTCATGGCCCGCCCCCTCTGGCGGCGGGCCATATGGGACGCTGCGGCGTGGGCGGCGTGAAAGCGCTCCAGCGCGGGTTCCGCCGCAGCGTCCGCCCCCGGCGGCTCCCGCCGGTCCAGCTCGTCCAAGTAGGCGTCCACCCGCGCCTGGTCATAGTCCGCTTCGCTCATATCATCTAACTCCACCTCCAGCTCGTTCAGCAGCTCTTCCGCCGTCTTCTCCCGCAGATGGCTGGGATTGGGAGCCGCATCGGGTCCGCCCGCGCCAAAAAGGTCCCGCCGGTCTTCCGCCATCGTTCACACCTCCTAACCGTTTATGTATTCAGCTGCGGATTTCGCAACAGAAAAATCAAAACTTATTTAAAAAATTTTGGCCCCTGATCCGTCGGGGCCGCCCTGCGCCTCCCACAGCGCCCGGCAGCGCCGCCGGGCGCGGGTCAGGCGCATGCGGCACAGGGACTCGGAGATCCCCAGCCGGGCGGCGATCTCCCCGCAGCTCCGCTCTTCCTCGTAAAACCAGATCAAAAGCGCCCGCTCCCCCTCCGCCAAGCCCGGCGGCAGCGCCTCCGCCAGCGGCTCCCGCCGCTCCGGCGGGGCCGCGGCGCGCTCCAGCGCCATGCCGTCCAGGGGCTGCGTCAGCCGCTCCCCGGCAGAGCGGGCCTCGTTCCGGATCAGGAATTGCAGCGTCTTCATCAGCCAGCCCCCGGGGTTAGGGTGCTCCCGCAGCTGCGCGCGCTTCTGCCAAAACAGCTCGAACGCGTCCTGCACCAGCTCCTCCGCCCGCGCCGGGTCCCGCAGCTGCCGGGCCGTCAGGCGGAGCATGGTGGAATAATGCCGCCGGAACTGTCCGTCAAACCACGCCCACTCCCGTTCCTCCTTCCGCGTCATCCCCGCTCCGCCTCCTTCCTCCTGTTTTTTTATCATACCAAAAATCTCCCGCCGGGGAAACCCCCCTTCGCCGGACAGGCGCCCCCTGTAAAATCCCTGCAAAACCTTGTAGTTTTTTATTGACTTTTCCCGCAATACCATATATGATTTGTTTCGTCAAAAGGGCGTACCCAACCGCCGGTGGGGTACGCCTTTTCTTACGTCATGATTCCAAACGAAACGGGGGAGGATACATGTCCAAGGAGCTGATCCGCCTGTCGGATTGCGTGATGAGGTTTGACGAGGACGTCATTCTGGACCACATTAACCTGTATATCAACGATAAGGAATTTCTCACGCTGCTGGGCCCCTCCGGGTGCGGCAAGACCACCATGCTGCGCATCATCGGCGGCTTTCAGAAGCCCACCTCGGGCGACGTGTTCTTTGACGGCGCGCGGATCAACGACGTGCCGCCCCATAAGCGGAAGGTCAACACGGTCTTCCAGAAGTACGCCCTGTTTACCCATATGAATATTTTTGAAAACGTGGCCTTCGGTCTGCGCATCGCCAAGACGCCGGAGGACGAGCTCCGCCGCCGGGTCGAGGAGGCCCTGACCCTGGTCAACCTGGCCGGCTACGGCAAGCGCTCGGTCAACTCCCTCTCCGGCGGCCAGCAGCAGCGGGTGGCCATCGCCCGCGCTATCGTCAACCGGCCCCAGGTGCTGCTGCTGGACGAGCCGCTGGGCGCGCTGGACCTGAAGCTGCGCAAGGACATGCAGATCGAGCTCAAGCGCATCCAGCAGCAGGTGGGCATCACCTTTATCTACGTGACCCACGATCAGGAAGAGGCCCTGACCATGAGCGACACCATCGTGGTGATGAATCAGGGCAAGATCCAGCAGATCGGCACCCCTGAGGACATTTATAACGAGCCCAAAAACGCCTTCGTGGCCGACTTTATCGGAGAGAGCAACATCATCGACGGCGTGATGCACGAGGACTATGTCGTGGGTATGTACGGCCGCCGCTTCCAGTGCCTGGACAAGGGCTTTGCGCCCGGCGAGCCGGTGGACGTAGTCATCCGGCCCGAGGATATCGATATCGTGCCCGAGGCGCAGGGCCAGCTCACCGGCACCGTTACCGAGGTCACCTTCAAGGGCGTCCACTATGATACCATCGTGGACTTCCGCGGCTTTAAATGGCTCATCCAGACCACCGACTATTCCGAGGTGGGCTCCCGCATCGGGGTGAAGATCGACCCGGACGGCTTCCACATCATGAAGAAGAGCCCGTACTCCGGCATGTTCGGAGATTACAGCTCCTACTCCGCCGAGTACGACGAGCTCAACGAGGGCCCGGACGAGGGGGAGGACGAGGATGCGGAATAGGTCGCTTGCCATCCCCTATGTGGTCTGGATGGCCGTCTTCGTCATCGCGCCGCTGCTTTTGATCGTGGTGTACGCCTTCACCGCCAAGGACGGCGGCGTCACGCTGTCCAATTTCAGCAATATGGGGCAGTATTTCCCCGCCTTCCGGCACTCCTTTGTGCTGGCCGTCACGGCCACCGTCATCTGCATCCTCATCGGCTACCCCCTGGCCTATTTTTTGTCCAAGGAGGGCGTGCTGGTGCGCAAGGTGGCCATGATGCTCATCATGCTGCCCATGTGGATGAACTTCCTGCTGCGGACCTATGCCTGGATGTCCCTGCTGGACGACAACGGGCTGATCAACCAGTTCTTGAGCGGCATCGGCTTTTTCCGCCTTATCAACACCCTCTTCGGCACGGATCTGACCTGCTTCCACATGATCAACACCCAGGGGGCCATCGTGCTGGGGATGGTCTATAATTTTCTGCCCTTCATGATCATGCCCATCTTCTCGGTCATCGACAAGATCGACCCCAAGGTCATTGAGGCGGCCCAGGACCTGGGGGCCAACAGCGCCATGGTCTTCCGCAAGGTGATCTTCCCCCTGTCCCTGCCCGGGGTGCTCTCCGGGGTGACCATGGTATTCATCCCCTCGGTGTCCACCTTTGCCCTGTCCCGCCTGCTGGGCGGCGGCAAGACCCTGCTGCTGGGCGATCTGATCGAAATGCAGTTCCTGGGCAACGCCTATAATCCCCACCTGGGCTCGGCCATCGCCCTGGTGATGATGGTCATCGTTCTGGTGTGCATGGCGGTCATGAACCGCTTCGGCGAGGGAGAAGAGGGGGTGGCGGTCCTGTGAGCAAGCGCCGGATTCCGTCCCGGGTCTTTACCATTCTGGTATACCTGTTCCTCTACGCCCCCATCGCCCTGCTCATCATCTTCTCCTTTAACTCCGGGCGGAGCAACCGGGTCTGGGAGGGCTTTTCCCTCCAGTGGTATCTGGAGCTCTTTCAGGATACCCGCCTGCTGGGGGCTCTGCGCACCACCCTGATCCTCTCGGTGCTGGCGGCGGTCATCGCCACCCTGCTGGGCACCGCCGCCGCCATCGGTTTTTACAGCATGCGCCGCCGGAGCCGGGGGGTCTGCCTGGCCGTGAACAACATCCCCCTGACCAACGCGGATATCATTACCGGCGTGTCGATGATGCTCCTGTTCGTCTTCGCCATCGGCCTGTTCAACGCCAGCCCCATCAGTCAGGCCCTGGGCCTGCGCTGGCGGATGGGCTTCGGCACGCTGCTCATCGCCCATATCACCTTTGACGCGCCCTATGTGATCCTGTCGGTGATGCCCAAGCTGCGTCAGCTGGACCCCAATATCTACGAGGCCGCCCAGGACCTGGGGGCCTCCGGCCTGTACGCCTTCCGGCGGGTCATCCTGCCGGAGATCCTGCCCGGCGTGCTCAACGGCATGATCATCGCCTTTACCATGTCCATCGACGATTTTGTCATCAGCTATTTTACCAAGGGTTCCGGCGTGACCACCCTGGCCGTGGAGATCTATACCATGGTCAAAAAGCCCGTCACGCCTGAGATCAACGCGCTGTCCACCCTGATGTTCGTATGCGTGTTCGCCCTGCTGCTCGTCGTCAACGTGCGGCAGGCGCGGCAGGAGACGGCCAGTGAAAAACGCAAGGCCGCCCTCATGCCCGACGCGCAGAGCTGAAGCGGTAACACGGCCTGCCTGCGAAGGCCTGTTATAAAAGAATTTCATCCGAAAGGGGATAAAGAAAGCAATTGAAAAAGTCTCTCGCACTCCTTCTGGCCACCGTTCTGGGGCTGAGCCTGGCGCTGGCCGGCTGCTCTGGCGGAAGCGGTACCGCATCTCAGCCCGGCGCGGCCGACCGCGGTGTGGTCAACGTCTACAACTGGGGCGTCTATATCGACGAATCCGTTCTGGACGAATTCACGGCGCAGACCGGCATCAAGGTCAACTACGACACCTATGAGAGCAACGAGTCGATGTACGGTGTCCTGAAAAACGACGGTGCCAGCTACGATGTGGTCATCCCTTCCGACTATATGATTTCCCGTATGATCGAAGAGGATATGCTGGAGCCGCTGGACTTTGACAATATTCCGAATTTTTCCGATATCGATCCCAACCTGAAAAACCCGGATTACGACCCGGAGAACCAGTACAGCGTGCCCTACATGTGGGGCCTGCTGGGCGTGATCTATAATACCGCGATGGTGGACGGCGCCCCCGACAGCTGGAGCATCCTGTTCGACGAAAACTACTCCGGGCAGATCCTGATGTTCAACAACTCCCGGGACGCCCTGGGCGTGGCGCTGAAATACCTGGGCTATTCCTACAATACCACCGATCCCGCCCAGATCACCGCCGCCACCGACCTGCTCATCCAGCAGAAGCCCCTGGTGCAGAGTTATGTGATGGACGAGATCTTTGAAAAGATGCAGGGCAACTCCGCCGCGATCGGCGCCTACTATTACGGCGACTATCTGACTATGGCCGACGTGAATCCCGACCTGGCCTTCTGCCTGCCCAAGGAGGGCACCAACCTCTATGTGGATGCCATGTGCATCCCCAAGGGGGCGGAGAACAAAGCCAACGCCGAGGCCTTCATCAACTTCATGTGCTCCACCTCCGTGGGCCTGGCCAACGTGGAGGAGACCTGGTACTCCTCTCCCCTGCTGTCCGTGCGGGAGGAGCTGGACCCCGAGGTATCCGAAGATCCCTACGCCTATCCGGACGACGCCGTTCTGGAACAGTGTGAGAGCTTCCGGAACCTGCCCGAGGACATCCTCGCTCTTTACGACTCCGAGTGGACCCGGCTCAAGCTGGCCGCAAACTGAAGCAAAACCGCCGTGCAGGGCTGCTGCACGGCGGTTTTTTCCGCCCGCATCCTCTTGTCACCCCTACTTTCCGGGTGTAAAATAGGACATACCATTCCCGGAAAGGAGCCAATTTGACATGTCAGTTACCGTAGGAAGCAAGGGGCGCTCGGAGAGCGTCGTCACCGAGCACAACACCGCCTGCGCCGTGGGCAGCGGGCTGGTGCCCGTTTTTGCGACTCCATATATGGTCGCCCTGATGGAGAACGCCGCCGTCAACGCCGTACAGGGGGCGCTGGAGCAGGGCCAGGGCACCGTAGGCACCCGCCTGGACGTGACCCATGACGCCGCCACGCCCATCGGCATGAAGGTCTGGGCCGAGGCCGAGGTCACCGCCGTCGACCGCAAAAAGATCACCCTGAGCGTGAAGGCCTACGACGAGGCCGGCCCCATCGGCGGCGGCGTCCACGAGCGTTTCGTCATCGACACGGACCGTTTTCTCTCCAGGGCGGAAGCCAAGAAGGGCGGTCGGTGAGCCGTGTCCATTGAAACATGCCGGGACTATCTGCGTGCGCGCGGCTATGAAGCGCGCATCCAGGAGTTCGGCGTATCCAGCGCCACGGTGGAGCTGGCCGCTCAGGCCGTGGGCTGTGAGAGCGCGCACATCGCCAAGACCCTCTCCTTTGCGGTGGACGGGGGCTGCGTACTCATCGTCTGCGCAGGAGACGCAAAGATCGACAATCCGAAGTTCAAGGCCCAATTCCATACCAAGGCCACCATGCTCACCCCGGAGCAGGTGCTCTCGTTCACCGGTCATGCGGTGGGTGGCGTTTGCCCCTTCGCCATCGAACGTGCAGACGTAAAGACCTATCTGGACGTCTCCCTCCGGCGCTTCGAGACCGTCTACCCCGCCGCGGGCAACGCCGCTTCCGCCGTGCGTCTGAGCTGTGCGGAACTGTTTTCCCTCTCCAACGCGCTGGGCTGGATCGACGTGTGTAAAAACTGGCAGTGATTGGACGTTCCATCCCATCTGTCTAATGATTTTTTCTCCGCAAAGCGGTATACTATCCTCAAACGGCGCCCAAACCATGTGACGATCCGTTGGAAGTGCGCGGCGTGTTTGCCGGCGGACAAACTCCGCCGCCGGAGACGCCTTCCTTCCATCCCACTTCTTTGACGAAACCGTCGGGAAAGGTGATTTGACGTGAACGAATACCTGAAAAACAGGAAGCTCAGCTTCCTTCTGGCCTCCATTCTCTACCTTGCGCTGGGCCTGGTGCTGCTCATTTGGCCGGGCACCGCCACCACCGTGATCTGCTACGCCTTCGGCGCCGTTCTGGCCATCTATGGTCTGGTCGCCATCATCAGCTTTTTCGTCAGCCGGAAGGGCGGCTTCGCCTTTGAACTGTTCCTGGGGATCGTGGCCGCCGGCATCGGCGCCTTTTTCCTGCTGCAGCCCAAGGTCGTGGCCTCCATTCTGCCCGTCATCATGGGCATTTTTATCGTCATCGACGGCCTGTTGAACCTGAAGCGCGCCTTCGAACTGCACCGTCTGGAGTATGGCCGTTGGTTCATCACGCTCATTCTCTCCCTGGTCTCTGTGGCGCTGGGTCTTTTGGTGGTCTTCCAGCCCTATCTGGCTGCGGAAGCGCTGATCATGCTCATCGGCGTGGTCTTCATCTATGAAGGGCTCTCCGATCTTTGGGCCATCGTCAAGGTGACCCGCCTGACAAAGGAGCTGCGCAAGCGCATGCCCGTGGAGGTAGACCCCATCGATGTGGAATGAGGCCAGCGCTTCCGCTCCCCGCCTGTGCCAAGGGCCCCGGCCGCTCTCTGAGCGGCCGGGGCCCTTCCGCATATCAAACGCGTTCCACACGTGTTTCAAACATACGGGCATTGTTTCGCAGCGCTGCAGCACGCCCGCAGGGCCGGCTTCAGCGCAGGGGCGGCGGCGAACCGCTGACGAGGACCTTCTCTTGTGCAAAAAGGGTTGCCTTTCCGCATACGCTTTCGGCTTTTCAGCAGACGGAAGGGCCGGTCACTCCCAGGGCTGAAAATCCCCGTCCAGCACCGCGCGGCGGTGAAAGGAAACGAAATCAGGCGCCATATCGGGGCATTCGCTGCGAATGGCGGAGACGACCAGCTCCGGGTTAAGGCCGGGATTCTGGGCCCGGATAACGAGGTCCAGGCCGATGGTGTCCCGCCGCTCCTCCACGGTGGAGCGGGCGATGAGGGGAATCAGATCCACCTCGGTCTGGCCGCTCTTGGCCTTTTTGGAGCGCTTGGCCACCACCAGAGACGCGCGCGCCAGCAGCTCCTGGATGGCCCGTTCCGCCCCGAAGGGCGCGCCCGCCTCATACTCCAGGGTGACGATGTAGTTGACCCAGCACAGCTCCTTCACGGGCCGCGCGGCCTCGTAGCAGCGGTGCACCGTGATGCCCGCGGGCAGGGCTGCCGTCATGCGGGCGGGGACTGTATCCCGGTCCACCTCGCCCAGCAGCTCGCACTCCAGCACCTCGCAGGCGCTGGAGTATCCCACCGACAAGGGAAGCGGGATGGAAACAAACGCGTGTGGGTTGAAGCCCTCGGTATGCTTGATGGGCAGTCCCGCCCGGAGAAAGGCGCGCTGGAAGGTGCGCATCAGATCCAGGTGGGAGATATATTTGGCAGTGTCCGCCTTGGAAAAGGCCAGCCTATGCTTCGGCATCGCAAACACCTCCCGGATAGAGCTTGTCCGCCCCGCAGCCGGTGCACTGCACCCGGCAGTCGGGGGTGATGACCGCCTGATAGGCCCGCTCCCGCTCCCGCCACAGGAACGCTTGGGAGACGCCGGTCGCGGTCACGCTCCAGGGGAGCACCTCTTCCCGGTCCCGGACGCGCCCGGCGTAGAAATTGGGGTCCACGCCGCAGGTCCGGAACGCCTGCATCCAGCGCTGGAAGTCGAAATATTCGCTCCACGCGTCGAATTTGGCTCCCTGCCGCCAAGCCTCCTCCAGCACGCCGGCCAGCCGTCGGTCGCCCCGGGAGAAGACCGCCTCCAAAAAACTGGTCTCCGGATCGTGCCAGTTGTACTTGATGGAGCGCCCCCGCATGTGCTCCCGCAGCAGCTTGACCCGGCGGTGGTACTCTTCCATGCTGATCTGTCCCTCCCACTGGAAGGCGGTGTGGGGCTTGGGCACGAAAAAGGCGGTGGAAACGGTGATGTTCACCCCCCGGCGGGGATTGGGGGTGGTCTCTTTCCAGGCCTGATAGATCTTTTCCGCCAGGTCGGCGATGCCCAGCACGTCCTCGTCGGTCTCGGTGGGCAGGCCCAGCATGAAGTAGAGCTTCACGCTGCTCCACCCGCCGGAGAAGGCGGTACGGCAGGAGCGGAGGATCTCCTCCTCCGTTACATTTTTATTGATGGCGTCCCTCAGGCGCTGGGTGCCCGCCTCGGGCGCGAAGGTGAGCCCCGACTTGCGCACGTGCTGCACCCGCTCCATCAGCCCCAGTGAGAAATTGTCCGCCCGGAGCGAGGGCAGCGACAGGGAGACCCGGTTGGGCTCGCACCAGTCCAGCAGCCCGTCGCACAGCTGCTCCAGCGGACGGTAATCGCTGGTGGACAGACTGGAGAGGGTCATCTCCTGGTAGCCGGAATCCTTGCAGGCGGCAATGCCCTGCTTCAGCAGGAGCTTGGGGTCTCTGGGCCGCACGGGCCGGTAGGCGTACCCCGCCTGGCAGAAACGGCAGCCGCGGATGCAGCCGCGGAACACCTCCAGCATCACCCGGTCGTGGACGATCTCGGTGGAGGGCACGATGGTCTTCACCGGGAAATAACTCTTGTTGAAGTCCTGTACGATGCGTTTGGTCACCGGGAGGGGCGCGCCCTCCAGCGGCTCGATCTGCGCCACGGTACCGTCGGGCTGATAGCGCACCTCATAGAGGGAAGGTACGTACAATCCCGGCACCTGGGCGGCGGCAGACAGGAACTCCTCCTTGCTCCAGCACTCCTCGCGGGCCCGGCGGTAGAGCTGGATGAGTTCCACACTCACATCCTCCCCCTCGCCCAGGGCGAAAACGTCCACAAAGGGAGAGAGCGGCTCCGGATTGAAGGCGCAGGTGCCCCCCGCCACTACAATGGGGGAAAGGCCCCGGCGCTCCTCCGAACGCAGGGGCAGTCCTGCCAGATCCAGCATGTTGAGCACATTGGAGTAGGCCATCTCATAGCCCAGGGAGAAGCCGATCAGGTCGAAATCGGCGATGGGGTCTCCGCTCTCCAGGCCGTAGAGGGAAACGCCCTCCCGGCGCATCTCCTCCTCCATGTCGCCCCAGGGGGCGAATACCCGCTCGCACCAGACGCCCTCCATCTGGTTCATCACCCCGTAGAGGATGCGCATCCCCAAATTGGACATCCCGATCTCATAGGTATCCGGAAAGCAAAGGGCATAGCGGGTATCCACCCTATGCCGGTCCTTCACCACCGCGTTGTACTCCCCGCCGGTATACCGCGCCGGCTTTTGTACCCGGGGGAGGATGTGCTCTAACGTACGATTCATAGACGAAGCCTCTCAGACGATCATTCTTCAGGATAAAAAAGCCGTATTATTATATCCCAGCCGCGCCGCACTGGCAAGACCAAATTCACTGCAGCCGCCCCAGCAGCCAGGCGCAGGCGCACAGGACGGCCAGCGCGATCCCGTTGGCCAGCAGAAACACCGCCAGGTAGCGCCCCGGCCGCGCACCCGCGCTGCGCAGATAGGCCTTGAGGGAAATCAGGCTGGCCAAAGAGGCGATGGGCGTGCCCAGCCCCCCCACATTCACTCCGATCAGCAGCCCACGCCAGTCCGCTGTGAAGCCGGACAGCAGCACCGCCGCGGGCACGTTGCTGATGACCTGGCTGGCGATCCCCGAGGCCAGAGCGGTATTCCGGGCAAGCACCGCCGTCAGGACCTCCCTTACCACCGGGTTGGCGCCGACGTTCCCGGCGAAGAGGAAGAAGCAGACAAAGGTGAGCAGCAAAGCGTAATCCAGCCGCCGGAACAAATCCCGTCCAAAAATCACCAGCGCTGAAAGCACCACGGCCACCAGAGCCGGATAGGGCAGAAGGCGGCATACGCAGAGCAGGCACAAAACGAACAAAAGGCACATCAGTCCCAGCCGGCCCGGCCGGCGGACCCGAACCGGCTGCGGAAAAGCCACCCGGATGCTCTCCGGCCGGCCCCATACCGCCGCCGCGGTCAGCCCTGCCAGGCTCGCCAGCACCAGCGGGAGCACTGCGGTAAAAAACTGCCCCGGCGTGAGTTCATAGGTGGCGTACAGATAGAGATTCTGAGGATTGCCCACCGGCGTGGCCATGCTGCCCAGGTTAGCGGCGATGGTCTGCAGGACCACCACATAGGCCAGCCGCTCCGTGCGTCCGATGAGGCCCAGCACCAGAATGGAAAAGGGAACAAAGGTGATGAGGGCCACATCGTTGGTTACCAGCATGGAGGTAAAAAACGGCAGCAGCACCAGTACCAGCGTGACAAAGCGCAGGCGCTTCTCTCCCGCCAGCAGCCGCTGGGCCAGCACGGCGAACACCCCGCAGTCCTGCAGCCCCGCCACCACCGCCATCAGGCAGAACAGCAGGGAGATGACGCGCCAGTCCACATAATTGAGATAAGCGGCCGAGGGCGGCGTAAGCAGCATGGAAAGCGCCGCACTTACGGCGGAAATACACAGCACCGGCTCCCGCCGCAGCCAGGACAGCATCCGGAGTCCCGTTTGCCTCATGTCCCTCTCTCCTTCCCGCCCCAGGCAGGCAAAAAGCCACCCCGGCGGGTGGCTTTTCTCCCGATGTTCCGCCTTACCTTGGTCTTTAAGTTTACCTGATTCCGGCGGTATGGTCAAGCCTTATACGAAGGTTTCGGCGTTTTTCCGGCGCGGAACGGCCGCCGCAGGATCCTGCGGCGGCCGTTCCTCCGATTCAGATTACGTTGTATTCCTTCAACAGCTTCTCCAGGTCGGTCCCCTCCAGCTTCTTCAGGACCTCCTTCAGCGCGATGCGCTCCTTGAAGCCCAGGTCCAGATCGGTCAGTTTTTTCCCGTCCCGCAGCTGTACGGTAGCGTTGAGCAGATCCCGCACGTCATAGGTGCTCCCCCAGACCTCAGGCACGCCCCGGTCGATGTTCAGCAGCGTGTACACCGCCTCCATTCCGGTACGCATGGAGTATTCGGTGGTGAAGATGGTGTCCCGCTTCGTCTCTGCGAACTGCCCCAGGAATGCAAAGTTCACGCTGCCCTCAGGCACCACGTCCGGCCGGTCCCCGGCGGCGCGCGGCATGAAAAAGGCGGTGATATAGGGCATCATACAGGGCACGGTGTTGGCGCTGTGCTCGGCCAGATCCTCGATCTGGTCCTCGGGCACCCCCAGGTGATAGAGCCACTCCATGCAGATCTCCTTGCCGGTACACTCCCGCATGGCCTTGTGGACATAGTTGCCGCTCCGGTCGCTGAACAGCCCGTAGATCCAGCCCACCAGCTGCCCCTTGGGCTGATCGCGGAACTGGGGCTGGCGATTGAAGGTCCAGCTCATGAGCCAGCCGGAATCCCGCACCGTGACGATACCGCCCGTGACCACCTTGCCGCTGAAGGGGTCCCGCTTGCAGATGTTCTTGAGATAGGGTACGATGCGCTCATCCAGCGTGGTCACGGTAGCTGACATCCAGTTGCTCATCTCCGGATGGCTGCAGAACTTGTCCGGATGGCCGAACGCGGGGTCCTGCGCAGCGATCTTCTTCCACATATCCCAGCCGCCGCCGGGCTTGAGTTCGGTGCGGAAGGGGGCAGGGTGATTCTGGTCGCCGAGGGCGGAATTTTCCACGCAGCCGCCGTTGGTGATGAATACCAAATCATCCTCCGTCAGGTCAATGGCGTCCTCCTGGCCCTCCCGCAGCACGCAGATGCGCTTGGCCTGCTTGCGGCCGGGCCGGATCTCAAACTCCACATTGACCACCTGGGTGTGGTAGTGGAACTGGACGTTGTGATCCTGCAGATACTGGATCATGGGCAGGATCATGGACTCATACTGGTTGTACTTGGTAAAGCGCAGGGCCTTGAAGTCCGGAAGGCCGCCCACGTGGTGGATAAAACGCTTGAGGTAGAGCTTCATCTCCAGGGCGCTGTGCCAGTTTTCAAACGCGAACATGGTCCGCCAGTACATCCAGAAGTTGGAGTTCAGCACCTCCTCGTCGAAGACCTCGTCGATGCGCAGGTCATACAGCTTCTCATCCGGGGTAAAAAACAGCTTCATGATCTCCAGGGCGCCCTTGTCGGACAGGGCAAACATTCCATCGGTGTGGGCGTCCATGCCCCGGTTGATGGTAGCCCGCATAAGGGAGTAGTTGGGGTCGTGCTTGTTGAGCCAGTAGTACTCGTCCAGCACGCTGATCCCCTCGGTCTCAATGGAGGGGATCGAGCGGAAGAGATCCCACATAACCTCAAAATGGTTGTCCATCTCGCGGCCGCCCCGCATGACATAGCCCACGTTATCGTAGTGATAGCCGTCGCAGGCGCCGCCGGGAAGCGCGTCCTTCTCCAGAATGTGCACCCGTTCGCCCTTCATCCGGCCGTCCCGGACCAGATAGCAGGCGGCGGTCAGGGCCGCCAGGCCGGAGCCCACGATATAGGCAGACTTGCGCTCCACGCCCTCCGGCTTTTCCGGACGGGCAAACGCTTCATAGTTACCGCTGGAATAATACATACTGTGTTCCTCCTGTCAGCAGTTCTTTTTTTGATCTGCCCATAGAATATGCCCTTCTCCTTCCCGCCGCAATCAGCAAAAACGCCCCGGTGCCAGAATTTTGGGCACTGGGGCGTTTTTGTATTGTTTTTAATCATTTGGGCCACTTTGTTTCATTTGATCGGCCCGATAGTGGTTGAGCGCTTTCTCCACATCCCCGCGGATCAGCACGCTCAGGCGGTCGATGAGGACCTGCGGCTCCCCCTTCATCCCGCCCCGAATCCAGTCCAGCATCAGTCCCACAAAGGCGTACTTGTAAAAATCCGCGATGAATTTTTTATCCTCATCCCGGACGCTCATACCCGCCGACTTTTCCTCCACCACGCCGATGAGCAGCTGATAGGTCAGCCTATAGAGATAGCGCTCCACCTGCTCCCGGCTGATGGAGTGATACAGGTTCATCACAAACGCCCGGTTCTCCTGCACCAGCTGGAATATCTGCAAGAACCCCTGCTGCCAGGTATCGTAGGTCTTCTGGCCGTCCAGGGCGCGCTCCGCCTCCTGAAGCCAGGTCCACTCGATCAGGTCGTAGACATCCTTAAAGTGATAGTAGAACGTCATGCGGCTGACGCCGCAGTCCTCGGTAATATCGGACACGGTGATCCGGTCCAGGGGTTTTTCCAGCAGCAGCTTTTTCAGCGACTCCGCCAGCGCCCGCTTGGTGATCTGCGACATGGGTGCGCTCCTTTCCGAAAACGGGAAGCCATTCCGTCTGCTTTTCGTAATACAGGGGGCTATGCTGATGATACCACAGGCAGGCCCACGGTGTAAAGCTGCAGAAACATGGCCCGGGAGAAGCCCCGGCGGCGAGGGGGAGGGGCCGCCGGCAAGTCATCTTCCTGCGGGGATCCGGACGGAGCCCAACGCGGCAGACGCTTGCCGCTTCGTTTCCGCTCCCTTTTCCCTTTTGTGCTGCCACAAGCCTATCCGGAAAACCGCTCGCGGCTTCGAAGGAAAAAGCAGTCCCGATTTCGAGACTGCCCTGCAAACCGGAATTTATCCTTCGTTGGAACCGTTCTTCCATACGATCTTTATCGGCCGCCTGACCGGTTTTTTTGAAAGAACGGCGCCTTTTCGTTCACCGTCCCCCCAAAGGGAAGCCGGTCAGGCGCATCCGTTCGGGAGTTTTTCTTATCCTGCGGTCCCATTCCACTGAGAGAGCGGACGCCTTTCCGGCGCCGAGGTGCGTCAGCCGCAGGACAGCAGCTCCACGGCTTTTTCCGCCGCAGTGGCGGCGTCCGCGGTATAAGCGTCCGCGCCGATGGTCTGGGCAAACTTGTCCGTAACCGGCGCGCCGCCCACCATGATCTTTACCTTGTCCCGAATACCGGCGGACTTCACCTGTTCCACCACTTCTCCCATGACGGGCATGGTGGTGGTCAGCAGGGCGGAGCAGGCAATGATCCTGCAGTCGTTGTCGATGGCAGCCTGAACAAAGGTCTCCGGGGCTACGTCCACACCCAGGTCCACCACTTCCAGTCCCTTGCCCTCGAACATCATGCGTACCAGATTCTTGCCGATATCGTGCAGGTCGCCCTTGACGGTGCCGAGGCAGACCTTCCCCTTGGACTCGGCCCCAGCCGCAGCCAGGTGGGGCTTGAGCAGCTCCGTGCCGGCGTTCATCGCCCGGGCCGCCACCAGCACCTCGGGGACAAAAACCTCGTTGTTTTTGAACTTCTCCCCGATGATGCTCATGCCCGCCAACAATCCCTCCTCCAGGATCTGCTGAGCGGGGACGCCTTCCTCCAGGGCTTGGGGGACCAGTGTTTTGACCAGCTTGGCCCGTCCTTTTTGCAGGGCCTCGGAAATTTCGCTCAATGTACTCATACGTGGACCGCTCCCTTCTGTTATTCACCGTTTCGCCGGCGGGACCGGCAGAAGAAGCCGTACGCCCGCAGCACCTTTGTCTTTTCCTTTTTAGCATACGGTATGGCGAAGGGAGTTACTATAACTTTCTTGCGAATTATCGTGCTTTTTTGTGTTTCTGCTCCGGACCGGTGCCGCCGCAGAATGCACCGCCCTTACGGCAGGATCACGGCGTCGTCCCCGGTCAGCCCCGCCGTAATCTCCGTATATCCGCCGCCCGTGATGCCGGTGGTCACCGAAACGGAGACGGCCTGGCCGTCCCGCAGCACCTGGACCGTGCTGCCGCTGACGGCTTCGGAAGGAAGGCGAAGGCAGCCCTCCTTCCGCTGCGTCACGATGGAGACCGACACGTTCATCCCGGCCTTCAGCCGGCTGGTATCCTCCAGGACCAGCTCCACGGTATAGTCGGTCACACCGCCGGACGTAACGCCGTTTTCGTCCACCCGGCGCACCTGAGCGGCGTAGGTCCGCTCCACTCCGCTGTCGTCGGCAAACTGCACGCAGGCCTCCTGCCCGGGCCAGATACGGTCGATGTAGATCTCGTCGATCTCCGCATTGACGCACAGGGCGTGTGCAGGGGCCAGCGTGGCCATGGGCGCCGCGGCGGAGGCAAAGTCCCCGGCCTTGACGCTGCGGGTAAGGATGGTGCCGTCGATGGGGGCGGCGATGGTGTAGTCCGACCGCTTGGCCTCCAGCTGCTCCAGGTTGGTCCGGGCGGTCTCCACGGACAGGCCCGCGTTGACCGCGGCGTTGGTCAGCGCGTCGTTTTTCAGGGTCAGCACGGCCTGCCCCTGCGTCACCGCGCTGCCCGTCTCCAGGTCCAGGGTGAGGACCTGTCCCGACTGGGCGGCATAAATGGACTGCTGTGTGGCATAGCACACGGCGCCCGCCTCCATGCAGGCGGCGGCGCCCACAGCGGCGGTGGCCGTGGCGGCGTCGGTCAGCGTGCCCGGATTCTGGAAGCTGAGCTCCACATACACTCCCTCCCGTCCGCCGGAGAGGGCGGTCGGCGTGTCGTAGATCCGCTCCACCGCGCCGGTCACAGTACCGCTCTGATTGGGAAACGTGATGACGGCGGCCGCGCCCGGGACCAGTGCGGCGGCGTCGGCCGGGGCAAAGGGGACCGTCAGGGTCAGGTTGGCGCTGTCCCGGATCTGCGCCACCGCCGTTCCCGCTCCGATGTAGTCCCCCACGTGGCAGTAGACGGCCGTCACGGTTCCGGAGGCGCTGGCGTAGACCGTCAGGTCGGCGCAGGCGGCTTCGCTTTGGGCGGCGCCCGCCTGGGCGGTCTTCAGGGAGAGCCGCGCCTGGGTGATCTGATCCTCCAGATCGCCGGAATCGATGACATAGAGGGTCTGTCCCGCCGTTACCGCATCCCCCTCCTCAAAGGCACAGGAGACGACCTTTCCGCTGACGACCGGGATGACCGAAGTGGGGTCCCGCCACGCCACCGTGCCCGTATCCTCCACCCGGTTCTCAATGGTCCCCACCTCGGGCGTCACCGTTTGATAATCCGCCTCTTTCTGACAGCCTGCCGCCGCCAGGAGACTCAGCGCACAGAGCAAAACCATCCATTTCCGCTTCATATGTACTCCCCTTCCGTTATTCCACACTTTTCAGCGCGCCAAGCATGTCGATCTCCCGCATCTTCCGGCCGATCATCCAGTTGACCAGAAGGGCAAACAGCAGGGTCACCGCGCAGGAGAGCACGAAAGAAACCGGCCGGGTATTCACCTGCAGCGGCATATCGCTGAGCAGGGCGATGATGACGTAACTCAATCCGATGCCCATGGGGATACCCGCGCAGATGCCGCCCGCCGCGAAAATGATATTTTCGCTCAGCTGCAGGCGTTTGATCTCCTTGTCGTAAAAGCCCAGGACCATCAGGGTGGCCAGGCTGCGGATCTGCTCCAAAAAGCTCATGATCCCCAGGTTATAGATCACCACGCAGGCCAGGCTTCCTCCGAATACGATCAGGATATACGCCACCAGAGAAGCGCTGGAGAGCTGCTCTGCCGCGGCGTCCGTCACCGTCTCCCGGGTCTGCCAGCCATCCACGAAGTCGTAGCGGTCCAGTTCGGCGGCCAGGGCCGTCCGGTCCGCGGCGGCCGCATAGGCGGTGGTGGGCACATAGGGCCGCCCCAGGCTCCGCCAGAAGCCGCGCCCCACATAGGCTCCGGAGACGCCCCGCAGGATACGGGAGACTTTCATGGTGTAATAACGGGAATCACCGGTAAAGCGGACCGTCACCGTATCGCCTGTCGTCACATTCAGCTCGTCGGCCATGCTCTGGGACAGGACCGCCCCATCCTCCGGCAGGTTCAGGACCCCCTGAGCATAGGGATCGTACAGGTGCAGCCAGCTCTGGTCCTCGGCCACCGTCAGGGCGGCGGTGGTCATCCGTCCGGGGGCATAGAACCAACCGGCGGTGGTCATCTCAAATTCCGCCCCCTCCGTGTTGGCGGAGGCGGCCAGCCTGCGGTACTGCCCCTCCGTCACGCCGGCGCCCAGATCTACCATCAGGTCGTATTTGTTCTGATTGGAGGTCAGCGCTCCGGCATAGTGGGTCACGGCGTCCCGCAGGGCGAAGGCCGCCAGCACCAGGCCCATGCAGAAGGCGATCCCTACAACGCAGGTGAGCATCCGCGCCTTGTTGCGCAGGGCGTTGCGGATGATGTATTTCTGATTGAAGCCCAAGCGCCGCCAGAGGAAGGGCAGCTTCTCCAGCAGCACCGGCTTGGTGCTTTTGGGGGGCTGTGGGCGCATGCACTGGGCCGGACTCTCCTTCAATAAGGAGCGGGCCACGAAAAATGCGCTGCCCACGCAGCAGAGCACCGTCAGCGCCAGGGCCTGCCCCCAGGACCGGTAGTCGTTGGCCAGCCCATAGACAGGCAGGTCGCAGCCGGTGGACAGCGTCTCGACCAGCAGCCTGGCGATCAGCCCGTTGGGCGCCACGCCCAGCGGAAACCCCACCAAAACCACCAAAACGGCGTGGAGCAGGTAATACCACAAGATCGTCCGGTCGGAATAGCCCAAGGCCTTGAAGGTGCCGATGGCGGAGCGGCCGCTCTCGATCAGGCGGCTCATATTGCTGACCATCAGCAGCACCGCGCACAGGAAGAAGAGAATGGGAAACAGGCGAAGGATGGGTGTCAGATCCTCGGTCATGCCCCGCAGGCGGTCGGCCGCCAGGTTGTCCTCCCGGGCCAGGACGTTGACCACCTTGTCGCCCAGGCGTTCGTCGACGGCCCGCCGGAGCGCCGCGTCGTCGACCTCGTCCGAGGTCGTGATGCAGATCTGATTATAGCGATTGCTTCCCATCAGCCCGCTCAGAACGTCTTGGCTGCAATAGGCGAAGCCATAGCGCCCCAGCTCCGGCATCGGCGTGGTCGCATTGACGTGGTAAAGGCACTCCGGGCTTTTGACCAGCCCGCTGATCCGCAGACGCAGGACCTGGTCTGTGCCGGTCAGCAGCATCTCGTAGCTGTCCCCCACGGAAAGGCCGTTGGCGGCGGCAAAGACATCGCTGACCGCCATCTCCCTCTCGTCGGCCGGCAGTGCTCCGCCCACCAGGTAGGGCGTGTTGATCGCCCAATCCGCAACGGCATACACCAGCAGCTGCACATCCTCGTTGCCCCGCTCCTGGGCCTCCCAGGTAATGCGGGGCTGCACGCCGGCGACGCCGTCGATCTGTTCCAGCACCCGGCAGTCGCTCCGGTCCAAACCGGCGCCGGAGATCCAGTAGTCCGCCACGTTCTGCGTTTGGCCGTAGGCGGCGGTGACCTGCTGCACATGATACAAAACGCCGTTGAGCGCGGTATAGACCATCACGGCGATCATGGTAATGACCATGACCGAAATCAGGCGTGGGGCCGTCTGCCGCAGATCCCGCAGGAAGTTGCGCCAAATCATATCACCACTCCAATTCCTGCACCGGGACGGGAGCGGGGTTCTCCTCGTAGGACTCGATCCTGCCGCTTTTCATGCGGATGAGCACATCGGCCGTAGGAGCCAGCGCGCCGTTGTGGGTCACCACGATGACCGTCTTGCCGCTTTTTTTGCATAAGTCGTACAGCAGGGCCAGGATCGCCTTGCCGGTCTTGTAGTCCAGCGCGCCGGTGGGTTCGTCGCAGAGCAGGATGGCGGGATTTTTGGCCAGCGCCCGGGCGATGGCCCCACGCTGCTGCTCGCCGCCCGAGCACTGGGACGGGAAATTGGAGGAGCGCTCCCCCAGGCCCACCAGTTCCAGGGTCTCCTGGGCGTCCAGGGGATCTTTGCAGATCTGGCTGGCCAGCTCCACATTCTCCCGCATGGTCAGGTTGGGCATCAGGTTGTAAAACTGGAACACGAAGCCGATGCTGTTGCGCCGGTACTCCGCCAGCTGGCGCTTGTTGAACCGGGCGATATCCCGCCCGTTGATCCTCAGGCTGCCGGAGGTGGGGGAATCCATCCCGCCCAGCAGGTTCAGCACCGTGGATTTTCCCGCTCCGCTGGCCCCCAGGATCATGGTATAGGTGCCCTCCTGAATGGTAAAGCTGATATCGTCCACCGCCCGGATGACGTTTTTGCCCATAACATATTCGCGGGCCAAATGTTCCGCCTGAATGACCGCCATAACACACACCTCAGTCCAGAGCCCGTTCCAGGCCCTGCGGATATCTTTAGCATACAGACCAGACGTGCTTTTTTCAACCGACAGCTTAAAACCGCCTGACGGAAACACAACACTTTTTCAAAAAATGTTGTGTTGTAAATGAAAACAAAGCGTGAACAACTGGTGGGACCGCTCCAGGGACGGGCCAAGTGTCCTCAAACGGCGGCCGCTTTTTTCTCTTTACACTTCCTACAAAATTCGCTTGGCCGACTTTGTGATTAATTTGGCAAACACTCTAATGCATCTCCGGGTAGTTTATGATAGTCTTTTATACAGAAGAGAGCGGGAACAGGACCCCGGTTTCCGTCATATCGCCTTATTTGCTGTCCTGTTTTCCCCATTTCTTCCAAGAAGAAGAATATTTCAAGCAGAAGAAAGGAAGGTACGCACCGATGAAAAAGAAACTCTCTCTGGTTCTGAGCATCGCCCTGTCCCTGTCCCTGATCCTGTCCGCCTGCGGCGGAAACTCCGGAAGCTCCTCTGGAGGAACTCCCTCTACCACCGCTCCCGAGACCACCGCTCCTTCCACCACCGAACCCACCGGCGGCGACACCGAGATCACCGGCAGCTACACCATCCGCCTGGGCACGCCCACCGGCGGCAAGCATCAGCAGAACATGACCATGGAGGAGTTCAAGACCCGCATCGAAGAGGCCTCCGGCGGCGCCATCACGGTGGAGCTCTATCCCACCAGCCAGCTGGGCACCGCTCCCCAGATGATCGAGGGCGTGCAGAACGGCACCATTGAAGGCGTGCTCATCCCTTCCTCCTACTTTGCCTCCTACGCCCCTGCCATCGCCATTCTGGACCTGCCCTTCCTCTTTGACGCGGACGGCACTGCCGCTGCCCAGGCCCAGGCCATCCTCTCCGCCGGCACCAGCCTGGACGACTACCTGTACGACTATGGCTTCAAAGTGGGCGGCTGGCTGCTGGGCGGCAACTCCTATATCCTGTCCACCTTCCCCATTGAGAAGATGAGCGATCTGTCCGGCCACAAGATCTGGACCCTGCCCTCTCCCACCCTGCACAGCTCCCTGAACGCTTACGGCGCTTCCCCCGCCTCCCTGGATCCCGGCGACGTGGCTGTTGGCCTGCAGAACGGCACCGTGGACGGCGTGCTCAACGACTGCACCTTCTGGTATACCCAGGGCCTGTATGAGAGCGCCAAGAACATCAACCTCTGCCCCGCGGGCGCGTTCGTCAACTGCTTCTTCTTCAGCGCCGACTGGATGGACACCCTGCCCCAGAACGTACAGGACCTGATCCTGTCCACTGCCAAGGCCGTAGTCGCCGATTTCGAGGTGCCCTACATGACCCAGTACTCCGAGGAAGCCATGCAGGCCATGGTGGACGCGGGCGCCACCAAGAACGAGCCCAGCGACGAGCTGCTTGCCGAGATGAAGGCCGCCACCGAGTCTCTGCACGAAGACTTTAAGAACATCGATTCCGACTGTGCCGCCATCTACGACGAGTTCGTGGGACTCATCGCCAATTCCTGAGTTCGCTGCAACAGCCTCAACGGGCGGGGACGGCTGCGTCCCCGCCCTCTTAAAAGGAGAACAGGTTATGCAAGTGTGTGTTAAAATTACGCGCTATGTCCGTACGTTTTTGTTTTCGATTTCGGCGCTGCTGATTGCCGTGGCTACCGCCCTGGCCACCCTCAACGCCATCGTCCGCTTTGCCGGAAAAGGCTTTACCTGGTCTGAGGAGCTGTGCAGCTACTGCATCGTGCTCATGGTCTATCTGGCCATTCCCTATCTGGAGGGCGCCGGCGACCAGCTGTGTATCTCCGCCATTGATCTTTGGGTCAAGGGCAAGACCGGTCAGCGCATTCTCAACTACATCCGCGGAATTATCACCAGCGTGATTATGGTCGTGCTGGGCTACCATGGCCTGGACGTTATGATGAAAGCCTTCAAACGCAACCAGGTCACCTATGTGCTGCAGATGCCCAAAGGCGTCCTGTATGCGATCGCTATGATTTGTATCGTCGTCGCCCTGGTTGTCTGGGTGGTATTGATGCTTTGCAATAAGGGGGACTTCGACCATGACAATGCTTGAGATTCTGCTTCCGGTCCTGATCATTCTGATTGGACTGTCCCTGCTGAAGTGTCCCATCTACATCTCCATCCTCTGCTCGGCGATCTACCTGCAGATCTTTGTCAACCACATGTCCCTGACCAATGTATTTACCGGCTTCTTTGAGGCCATGACCAAGAATGCCCTGCTGGCCGTGCCCTTCTTCATGGTCGCCGGCAGCCTGATCGCCGCCAGCAGCCTGGGCACCCGGCTGATCAATGTATGTATCGAGACCCTGAAGAGCATCCGCGGCGGCCTGCCCATCGCCTGCGTCATTGCCAATGCGATTTTCGGCGCCATCTCCGGTTCCGGTCCGGCCGCGACCGCCACCTTCGGCAAGATCGTCCACAAGCCCCTCTCGGAGCGCCATGGCGAGAGCATGTCTCTGGGCATCATCACCTCTTCCGCCTGCCTGTCCACCATCATTCCGCCCAGCATCACCATGATCATCTACGGCGTAGCCACTGAGACCTCCATTACCAAGCTCTTCCTGGCCGGCATCCTGCCCGGCATCCTGATCGTGGTCATCGTCAGCGTCTACCTGATCATCATGTGCAAGCCCAGACCCGGTGTGGAGAAGGAGAAATTCTCCGCCCGCGCTTTTGGCAAAGCCCTGTGGAAGGGCCTTCCCGTGCTGGTGCTCCCCGTACTGGTCCTGGGCAGCGTCTACACCGGCATCTGCACCCCCACCGAATCCGGCGCCCTGGCCGCGGCCTATTCCTTCATCGTGGCGGTCTTCGGCACCCGTGACATCAAGTTCAAACAGCTGCTGCCCATCTTTAAGGATGCCGGGCGCACGACCGCCCAGGTCTTCCTGCTCATCGCCGGCAGCACGGTGTTCTCCCAGGCGGCCACCATCGCACAGCTTCCCGCCGCGGTCACCGAGGCCTTCGGCGGCATGGGACAGATCCAGTTCCTGCTGATGCTCAACGTGCTGCTGCTCATCGTGGGCTGCTTCTTCGATACCAGCGCCGCCATCCTCATCCTGGCGCCCATGCTGCTGCCCACCGCCGCCGCCCTGGGCATCCCCTCCCTGCACCTGGGCATGGTCTTCGTGGTCAACCTGGCCATCGGCCTGTTCACGCCCCCCTTCGGCCTGAACATCTTCGTGGCCCAGAGCGTGCTCAAGCGCCCCATGGGCCAGATCTCCAAGGCCTGTGTGCCCTATATCATCCTCTATATCGTCTCGGTCCTCATCATCACGTACGTCCCTGCCCTTTCCACCGCGCTGCCTGCTCTTCTGATGGGCGCTTGAATCTGATTCTGGAGTTCTGCATATGAAATTAATTGATTTTGAAAATCACTTTTACGACCAGTGCCTGATCGACGCGCTGGAATCCCGCACCGAGCCTCCCTATTACCGCAAAGACACCGACCTGATCACCTGGAGCGACGCGATCACCATGCCCCAGGGGCCTCTGCTGGAGAAGCTGCTTCAGGTGGGGGAAGAGCGGATCGCCCTGATGGATACGCTTGGCATCGACTGTGCCGTGCTCAGCTGCTCCCCCGGCGCCGAGCAGCTGGACCCGGCTGAGAGCGCGGCGATCTGCCGCCGGACCAACGACGTTCTCTACCAGCTGGTCCAGCGCTTCCCCGGCCGCTATCTGGGCAGCGCCATCCTGCCGGTGAAGGACGTGCCCGCCGCAGCGGCGGAACTGGAGCGCTGCGTGAAGGAGCTCGGCTTTGTGGCCTGGCACACCCACTCCAACTATGGCGAGACCGCCCCGGACGATCCCCGTTACCGCCCCATCTTCCAGAAGGCGGACGAGTTGGGAGTGTACGTCTACCTCCACCCCCAGCTGGCCAACGCCTCCCGGGTAGACGACTGCGGCTTCCCCGTGGCGGGCCCCGGCCTGGGCTTCACCATGGACACGGTCACCACTCTGACCCGCATGATCGTGGGCGGCCTGTTCGACGAGCTGCCCAACCTGAAGGTCATGCTGGGCCATCTCGGCGAGGCTCTGCCGTTCCTGCTGGACCGCATGGACAACCGCCTGAAGTTCCTGCCCAACCCCAAGGCCAAAAACAAGCAGGATTTCAGCGCCTACTTCCACCGCAATATTTACGTCACCACCAGCGGCAACATGTCCCCCGAGGCCTTCGAGTGTACCCGCCGGGTCCTGGGCCTGGATCGCATTCTCTTCGGCAGCGATTATCCCTTTGAGGACGCCTCCGATATGGTGGAATACGTAAAGAACCTCCCCCTGGGGGAACAGGAGCGTTCCATGCTCTACTATAAAAACGCGCAGGCTCTGGGCGTGCACGTATAATGCGTTTCTCCGCACGGCCGGCAGGATGCCCGGCCGCAACCGGGAGTTTTGCACTCTCTGAGCTTCGAAAAAAAGTCATGGGCAATTGCCGTCGCGCGCAATTGCCCATGACTTTTTCGTTTCCCTCCGCTTTCTCCCGGAAGGGCGGCCTTACAGCAGATCCATGACCTTGTACGACAGCAGCAGGCGCAGGCGGGTCTCCGGGTCGTTCAGGTCCACCCCCAGCTGCTCGGAGAGCCGCTCCACATGATAGATGACGTTATTCCGGTGCATGTGCAGCAGCTTGGCGGTATCCGTCGGCCTGCACTGGTTGATGAGATAGGTATACAGCAAATTTGCATAATCGGTGCTCTTCTGCTCATCCTGTTCGCGGATGGCCAGCAGCTGCTCGTCACACAGGCTGCGCAGCTGTACCTGTTCGGAACAGGCGGTGATCAGGTGATAGATGTAGCAGTCCCGATAGGCGAAGACCCTTCCGCCGCCGGTCTCCTCCACCAAAATTCCTTTCTGCTGGAGCGTCCTGCCGATCTCCACCGCTACCGTGGTCTGCACGTAGGCGTCGCTGACCAGCCGGATGGTACGGAACACCTCGCTCATGCCGCAGCGGGCCTTATGGTATTCCAGCAGCTCCCGCAGCAGATCAAACTGCCGCAGTTTGCGCTCCTCCGCGCCCAGATATTTGCTCTCACGGCTCATCAGGATCATGATGTAATCGCCGTAGATGAACGGCCGGGATTCCGGAAAGATCGCCAGCAGCTGGTCCAGCATGTAGTTCAGGGAAGTATTGTCCTCGTCTTCGAAAATGATCTTCAAAAGCTGATATTCGGCGTCCCGCTGAAGGCCCACGCACTTGATGCGCTCCTCGATGTCCTCCTCGTCCTTGATCTTATTCTCAATGAGCTCCACCAGCACGTATTCATACATATATTTGTTGATGCTTCCGGCGGAGTAGTGGTTATGCAGATAGTATTCCACGCTCTCCGCCAGAAGGGCGAACCGTTCCTCCAGGCTCTTGGAGGGGGCATGGGCGCTGCAGATCATCCGCAGGTAGGCATATGGGACGCCTTTGATGAAAAAGGTCTTCGTCATGGTCTGATACTGCGTCATCTGCGGCAGCGGAAAGGCGATGTCGATGACGCTGGCCCTCTTGATGCTGTCCACCTGACGGGTATTGGTCAGCCGCTCGATGGTCTGCTTGGTATGATAGCCCCGGCTGACCACCTCGTTATAGACCTCATCGTCGGTCTTGATATTTTTTGTGTAGGCCAGCAGCTTGAAGCTCAGGTCCACCAGGACGATGGGATTGCCGATGGCGCTCTCGCTCAGGTCCAGCAGCTCCTGCACGTCGTTGCTCTGGATCAGGGAGACGTGCATGTGCTGATGCCATTCCCGCAGGTCGGTGAACAGGCTTTGGACCGTGTTGAACACCTCCGCCAGGCCGATCCCCTCGTCCTCCAGCAGTACGATCCGTCTGCCCTGCAGCTTCTTTTTCAGCGCGGGCGCCATTTTGTGGATACACAAAAAGCAGCAGCCGCTCTCCGCCGCCTCCGCGGTAAGCTCACGGCTGGTACACATATAGATGTTCGACGTGGAAAGCGTCTCCTGCCCCAGCTCATACAGGCGCAGGCCGCTGAAGGAAAGCTGCTCCTCCTCCGAAAAAAAACGTTCCGGTCCATACTCTGCCAGACTGTCCAGGATCATGTTGATGGAGATCTCCAGCACCGCGATTCCCCCCGTTTTCCATACGTTTATTCTAATTTGTTATTATATCATCTTATCCTGTTGGAAAACAAGCCCCTGATCTTACCGCACCGGCACCTGCAGTTCGGTGACATATTCCGCTTCCCGGTTGGTGTCGTGGGCGTCGATCCGGTAGAGCTCCAGCGGCTCCCCGGCCGGCCGGCGGCCCGCCGCCGCCACCTGCGCGAGCAGCGTTTGATAATGCCGCTGCAGCGCGCCGTAGCCGCCCCGGTAAAAAAGGCGCGCGTACTCCCCCGCAGGCAGGACGCCGTCGCTGGGCAGGCCCGGTTCCGTAAGGAAAAAGACCCTGGAAAAGTGGTTGTACACGCCTTGTTTCAGGCTCTCGCCGTCCACCGCCGCCCCCATGCACTGGTCCCCTATGATCTTGATATAGTCCTGATGCCGGTGTTCCAGCTTTTTCAGCAGGAAGTCGATCTCCCCCTCCAGGATGATGTCCTCCTGCAAAAAGACGCAGGAACGTTCCTCCTCGTACAAAAACTCCACCCGCTCCGCTTCCACAGCGGCGTACCGCTCCAGCCGAGCCTGCCGGCGCCGGGCCTGCCGGCGGGTGCGCTCCAGCTCCTCCATCCGCCGCCGCAGCAGGCGCTCCTCCTCCTCCAGCAGGGCCAGGGTCTCCTCCACAGAGCGCCGCTCCAGATAGGTGCGGATGTCCTCCACCGTCATTCCAAGCTCCCGCAGGGAGCGGACGATGTTCAGGGTGATCACGTCCTGAATTCCGTACATGCGATAGCGGTTTTCTCCACGCGCGGGGTGAAGCAGTCCCTTCTCTTCATAATAACGCAGGGTATCCGGGCATAGGCCGAACAGCCCGGACAGCTCGTGGATGCGGTAAAATTCTTTCATCTTTTTTGCCTCCGCCTCTTGACTCTCGTATGATACGAGGGTTTATGATAGAAGGGAAATAAGGAGGTCATACCCTTGAATCTGATCAAACGTTTCTTCCAATTCGTGATCCCATCCATTGTGTCCATGTGGATTTTCTCCCTGTACACCATGGTGGACGGCATGTTCGTCTCCTGGGGCGTGGGGGAACACGCGCTGGCGGCCGTCAATCTGTCCATGCCCTTCACGTCGGTGATCTTTACGCTGGGCATCCTGCTGGCCACCGGTACATCCACCGTCATCTCCATCGCCCTGGGGCAGAAGGATCTGGAAAAGGCCCGAACCTATTTTAACCAGAACATCTGCGTAACGGCGGCGGTGAGTCTGATCCTCTCCCTGCTGGTGCTTTTCAATCTGGAGCGGGTGGCTCTGTTTCTGGGGGCCTATCCGGACACGCTGGAGTATGTGAAGCAGTACGTGGGCGTGATCGCCTGCTTCGCCGTATTCTTCACCGTATCCTACAACCTGGAGGTGCAGGTGAAAGCCAACGGCGCGCCCCAGGTGAGCACCATCGGCGTGCTCTCCTGCGCGCTGATGAACGTATTTCTGGACTGGCTCTTCGTCATGCGCCTGGGCTGGGGCGTTTGGGGCGCCGCGCTGGCCACGGGGCTGGCCCAGGTCACCTCTACCACCGTATTCGTGGTGTACTTTCTCACCCACCGGGAGCGTCTGCGCCTGGGCCGCTTCGTCCCTGAACTGCGGGCTTACCGGCGCATCCTCCCGCTGGGTCTCTCCGAAGGGCTCAGCGAGCTGTCCAACGGCATCGTCATCTTCCTGTTCAACCTGACCATCCTCCGCGTCATCGGGGAGGACGGCGTGATCAGCTACACCATCATCAGTTATGTGAACACCCTGGTGCTTATGACCATGATCGGTACCACCCAGGGCATCCAGCCTCTGGTCAGCTTCCACCTGGGGGCCGGGGAGCGGGACGTCTGCCACAAGCTGCTGCGCTGCGGCCTGGGGCTGATCGCGGTGTTTTCCGTCCTCTCCTTTGCCATCGGCCAGCTGGGCGCGCCCGCCGTCGTAGGGCTCTTCCTGCCCGGTGAGCGCGGCAGCGCGCTCTTCACATACTCGGTCCATGCCCTGCGGCAATACGCCTGGGTCTTCCTGGTGATGGGATTCAACGTGATCATGGCCGGCTTCTTTACTGCGGTCGAGCGGCCCTTCTTTTCCTTCCCCATCTCCTTCGGGCGGGGTCTGGTGCTGCTGTGCGCGTGCCTGGCGGTACTGCCCCGCCTGTTGGGGGAGGCAGGCGTGTGGCTCAGCCCCCTGGCCGCCGAGCTTTGCTGCCTGGTCCTGACCGGTCTGTTCGTCCTGTGCTACCTCCGCTCCCTGCGGCGGGAGACCGCCCGGGCCGTCCGGGATGCGGCCTGAGTCCCGGACATACCGCGGCGCGGAGCCCCCTGAACGGGGGCTCCGCGCCGTTTGGGTTCAAGGCGCTGCCAGATACCGCTCCAACGCCATGCCCACGCCCCCCGCACGGTTGGCGCCGGTGACATACCGTGCGGCGGCCTTGGCCGACGCCGCCCCGTTCTCCATGGCGAAGGACCACCGCGCCCAGCGCAGCAGCTCCAAATCGTTGTCCGCGTCGCCGAACGCCATGACCTGCTCCGCCGTTACCTCCAGGCGCCTGCACAGGGCCTGGACAGCCGCGGCCTTGTTGACGCCCCGGGCGGTCAGCTCCATATTGGTCCCGAAGGAGCCTGTGACGGCCAGGGGGCCGGTGGCCTCCAGCGCGGCTTGAAGCGCGGCGCGCTCTTCCGGCGGGACGTGAAAGATGTGGATCTTCTCCACACAGCGCCCCTCCAGGGCAGCGTTCAGATCCTCCGGGAAGCGGGAATACCGCCGCAGGACCGAGGCAAATTCCGGCGACAGCGCCCGCGCCAGCACCCGCCCGCTCCGGTCGGCCTGGATATAATTTTCTCCGTCGGCATAAACCTCAAACGGCACGTCCCGCGCCAGCAGCAGCTCGATCAGGCGCCGGCTCTGCGCCCGGGGCAGCCCCTTCCGCCAGAGCCATTCCCCGCTCGTCACATCCAGCACGGCAGCGCCGTTGGAGAGTACGGCATAGTGCAGCATGTCCAGCTGGGCCGCCACCTCGTGCAGAAGGTCCCAGGCCCGGCCGCTGGCGATGGCCACTGCTGCGCCGCGCTCCGCCGCCCGGCGCAGTGCAGCCACATTGCGCGCCGGCACGGTGGCATGGTCATCGTCCAGCAGGGTGCCGTCCATATCCAGGGCGATGAGCCGGATCTGTGTCACGGCTTCCGTTTCAGGGCCTGGCGCACCTGATCTGCAATACCGGCGGGGGTGAGCCCGTAGGCCTCCAGCACGGCCTGCGCCTTGCCGGAGCGGCCGAATTCGTCGTGAACGCCATGGCGCAGCACAGGCACCGGGCAGTGCTCCGCAAGGAATTCCGCCACAGCGGAGCCCAGGCCGCCGATGACGGTGTGTTCCTCGGCAGTGACGATGCAGCGGGTCTCCAGCGCGTCCTTCAGCACCAGCTCATAATCCAGCGGCTTGATGGTGTGCATGTCGACGACCCGGACCGACACGCCCTCCTCCGCCAGCGTCCGGGCGGCCTGCAGGGCCATCTGCACCATCATGCCGGTGGCGATCACCGTGGCGTCCGCTCCGTCCCGCAGTACCGCGCCCTTGCCCAACCGGAAGGAATAGCCGGGAATGGAATCGGTGACGCTCTCCACCGCCAGGCGGCCCAGGCGCAGATAGGCCGGGCCGTCATAGTCCAGCAGGGCCTTGACGGCCAGGCGCATCTCAGGGCCGTCGCAGGGGGAGAGCACCATCATGTTGGGGATGGCGCGCATGATGGCGTAATCCTCGATGCACTGATGCGTGGCGCCGTCCTCACCCACGGACAGGCCGCCGTGAGAGCCCACTACCTTTACATTCAGGCGGGGGTAGGCGATGGAGTTGCGCACCTGCTCAAACGCGCGTCCGGCGGCAAACATGGCAAATGTGTTGGTAAAGGGCTTCTTGCCGCAGGCGGCCAGGCCGGCGGCGATACCCGTCATATTGGCTTCGGCAATGCCGATGTTGAAAAAACGGTCGGGATGGGCCTTGGCAAAGCCCTTGGTCATGGTGGAACCGGACAGGTCGGCGTCCAGCACCACCAGCTCGGGATACTCCTCCGCCAGAGCCACCAGGGCCTCGCCGTAGGCGGCGCGGGTTGCGATCTTCTCACTCATGGCTTACTTCCCCTCCAGTTCCGCCAGCGTCGCGGCCAGCTCCGCATGGGCCTTTTCATACTGCTCGTCATTGGGCGCCTTGCCGTGCCAGCCCGCGTCGTTCTCCATGAAGGAGACGCCCTTGCCCTTGACGGTCCTGGCCAGGAGCACGGTGGGCTTCTCCCGGCACGCCGCCGCAGCCGCAAACGCGCGCTCCAGCGCGTCGAAATCGTGGCCGTCCACCGATTGTACGTTCCAGTTGAAGGCCTCAAACTTCTTGTCCAGAGGCTCGGAGGGCATCACATCGGCGGTCCTGCCGTCAATCTGAAGCCCGTTCACATCCACGATGGCGCACAGGTTGTCCAGCCGGAATTTGGCTGCGGCCATGGCGGCCTCCCAAACCTGGCCCTCCTCCAGCTCGCCGTCCCCCAGCAGGGCATACACCCGGTAATCCTTATGGTCCATCTTCCCCGCCAGCGCCATGCCCACGGCCGCCGACAGGCCCTGGCCCAGACTTCCGGTAGACATATCCACGCCCTTGACATGGTGCATCTCCGCATGGCCGGACATATGCCCGTCAATGCGGCGGAACATCTTCAGATCCTCCACCGGGAAGAAACCCCGCAGCGCCAGGGTGGGGTAGAGCCCCGGCGTACAGTGCCCCTTGGAGAGCACGAAGCGGTCCCGGTCCGGGTCGGCCGGATCGGCCGGGTCCACATGCATCACGTCTCCATACAGGAGCGTGAGGATATCCATGGCGGACAAGGAGCCGCCGATGTGGCCGGAGGCGGCGGCGTGCACCATATCCACCGCCAGCAGGCGGGCGTGGGCCGCAGTGACGGCCAGCGCTTGCTTTTTCGTCTGTTCCATCCGATTCACCTTTCCATTCCCCCGCTTCCGCCGCAGGCGCGCGGAAGCAGGCCGTATGATTCGCCCTTTAGTATAGCGCAGCAGAACGGGGGTTGCAACCGTCCAACCGCAAAAAACAGGGGCCTCGGCCCCTGTTTTTGCGGTTATTTCACATTCAGCGGATGCATCCACCGCCTGGAACGGTAGAACCAGTACCCCACCGGCACGGAACTGGCCACGGCCACCCCGCAGGCCACATAGACGCCCACCACACCAAACAAGTGATCCAGGATCAGCGCCAGGATGAGCCGCACCACGATACAATTGAGGAACGAGTTCCACATGATGAACATCGTGTGGCCCGATCCGGTCGCCAGCGTATTATAGGAGAACATGCCCGCGTAAAAGATCTGGCAGACAATCTCGATGCGCAGGTTGAGCACCGCCCACTGCTGAACCTGGGGATCCGGCGTAAAGATGGCGGCAAACCGGGGTGCGAAAAGCTCTGCCACGGCGATGATGACCCCCGCCATGATCAGGGTGATCCGCATGCAGGTCTTCATCACCTGCTCGGCCCGGTCATAGAGCTGCGCGCCCAGACATTGGGCGCACATGGTGCCCGCGCCGGTGCACATGGCGGTGACAAAGAGCTGGCAGAAATCCCGGATCTTGTTGGACACGCCGTTCCCGGCGGAAACGCTCACGCCGTACTGATTGATGAGCGCCACCACCACCAGCCAGGATACGCTGGCAATGGTCCATTGGACGGCCGTGGGAGTACCCAGCCTGAGGATGCGTCCCACCATCTCCCGGGTAGGCCGCAGGCAGCCTGGGGTAAGGCCCAGATCCGCCCGGTGCCGCAGCGCAAAGATCAGCGCGGTGAGGAAGGCGAGCCCCTGCGCAATGACGGTGGCGGCCGCCGCCCCCTCCACGCCCCAGCGGAAGAACGCGACAAAAAGGAGATCCAGCTCCACGTTGACGCTCACCGAGACGATGACACAGTACAAGGGGATCCGGGAGTTGCCCACCCCCCGGAGAATGGCCGACAGGGCGTTATACCCAAAGATAAAGAACAGGCCGAGGGCACAGATGTTGAAGTAGGCCGCGGCCTCCTCCAGCGCCGGCGCGCCCAGAAGGCGGAGGAACGGCCGGCCGATCAGCTCAAAAACACTGGCAAACAGAACGCCGGCACAGAGGCCCAGCGTGAACATGGAGCCGGAAGCCCTGCGCCGCCGCGTCTCGTCTCCCTGGCCAAAAAACTGGCCCACCAGGATATTGCCGCCCACGGTCAGTCCGATGGCCACCTGCGTGAGCATGTTCATGATAATGCTGGCGTTGTTGATGGCGGAAATCCCCGCGTCCCCGATAAAGTGTCCGGCGATGATGAAGTCCGTAATACTGTAGAGGGCCTGCAGCAGACTGGACGCTACCAGCGGCAGCGCATAGCGGATCAGCTTCCGGGTCACGCTGCCCTGGGTCAGGTCGTTCTGTATGGCGGGCATGACGCACCTCCTAATTTTGATTCCTGTTTCCTGTAGTATAGTACTGTCCGGCGGCGATTTCCGCAATCCCTACCTTTTGGTCAGTGACTGACCAAAAGGTACCCGGACGCAAAACAGAGGCCGGATACCGGCCTCTGCGAGACGGTCGAAAGGCGGCAAAGCCTCTGTTCGGCAAGGCTTCGGCCCACCGCGCACACGAGGGGGGCCGCCAAAGGCAGCCGTTCGCGTACGCGTGGGCCGAAGGGCAGCTTCTCCGACGCACGTGCCGCTGGAGAAGCTATAGTTCCATTTTTTGCGCCTGCCTGCGCCCGCAGGTTCGCTTAGCGATCTTCCCCGGAGGCCTGTCCTACCTCCCCGCTGCTTTGATGCTCAATATCCGGCCAAAAGTTGTTGGCCTCCATGATGTCGCGCAGGGCGTCCACGTATTTGCCGGACTTATGCACCGTAAAGGCGTTTGCATCGATGGGGATCTCCAGGTCGTTCATGCGGCGGATACTCCAGATATACAGGATGTCCAGCGCGGGGATCAGCTGTTCGCCGCTGGGCGTGAGCACATACTCCACCTTGGGGGGCACCGTATCGTAGGAGATGCGGCGGATCAGACCCGATTCCACCAGTTCTCGCAGCTGCTGGCTGAAGACCTTTTCCGAAATGGGCAGGATCTTCAACGTTTGGTTGAAGCGGATGCTGCCGTGTGTGTAGATCTCGTGGAGTATGGTCATTTTCCACTTCCCGCCGATGCAGTGCAGCACATAGTGATAAGGATTGGTGGGCTGATCAAAATGATCGGCGCGCATGGCGTTCACCTCTTACTACATTTAAATAAATAAATCTTGTTTTTACTATAACACACCTGTGCTTTCCTCACAAGTACAAAAACAAGTTTCAGACTTCTTTTACCAAAAATTTTGCACCGTTTCTGTGCAATTCCGACAAACTGCCGGAGTTGCCCCTTAGCCTGCCGTCATCTTGTTTAAATTTTAACAGGTCATTTTAGACGTTTTCCACAACCGAAAGATACTTACCATTTGGTGGGTGCAAACTTCCAGGTTATCTACTTACGTAATTGTATGTGTTGCACAAATTTTTGTTTTTCGCTATACTACGGCTAGATGAGGATGTCAAATCCCTCATATGCAGCGTTTCCAAAAATTTTATTATAAAGGAGCGGTTTTATCATGGTCAAGCGTACTGTTGCAGATTTGAAGCCTTACAACGCCCCCGGTCATTTCAACATGGTCGCCATGCGGATCCACGGCAAGGAAGAGACCGGAGCCGAAAAGTTCTGGATCGGTGTTTCCACCTTCCTGCCCGGCGGCGGCGCTGAGTGGGCCTATGAGGACAACCCGCTGGAGAAGGTCTACTACATCCTTGAGGGCGAGATGACCGTGACCGACAAGGACGGCAAGAAGTACGTTCTGCACAAGGACGAGTCCATCTCCTTCCCCCCCAACGAGGGCCGCGGCCTGATGAACGAGAGCAATCTCCCCGCCCGCATGCTGGTCATCATCAACTATCCCAACGCCTGATCGTCCGTATCTTCGAGCTGAATAAAGGAGGAAGCGAACTATGGTTCCCATTAAGAAGGATTTTGTTGAGAATATGTTCTCCGTCAAGGGCAAGGTCGCCCTGGTCACCGGCGCTACCGGCGCTCTGGGCTGCGTTCTGGCAAAGGCTTACGGCTACGCCGGCGCCAAGGTCTTTATGACCGGCCGCAACGACGCCAAGCTGAAGGCTCTGGAAGAGGAGTTCAAGGCCGAGGGGATCGACTGCGCCTACTATGTGGCCGACCCCGCCGTCGAGGAGCAGGTGGACGCGCTGGTCAAGGCCTGCGTGGCCCAGTACGGCTGCATCGACATTCTGGCCGTGGCTCACGGCTACAACAAGCCCCAGAACGTCCTGGAGCAGTCCGTGGCCGACTGGCAGAAGATCATGGACGCCGACTGCAAGAGCGTCTACATCGTCACCAAGTACGTCGCCCATCAGATGGTGGCCCAGTACGAGGCCGACAACACCAAGCGCAGCAAGATGGTCATCGTGACCTCCCAGCGCTCCAAGCGCGGCATGGCCGGCTACACCGGCTACTGCACCTCCAAGGGCGGCGCCGACCTGATGGTCTCCTGCCTGGCCTGCGATCTGAGCGCCAAATACCACATCAACGTCAACTCCATCTGCCCCACTGTGTTCCGCAGCGACCTGACCGAGTGGATGTTCGATCCCGAGTCCGCCGTGTACAAGAACTTCCTGAATCGTGAGCCCATCGGCCGTCTGGGCGAGCCCGATGACTTCGTGGGTTACTCCCTGTTCCTCTCCTCCGACGCTTCCAACTTCATCACCGGCAGCAACTGCGACTGCTCCGGCGGCTATCTGACCGTCTGATCCCATTTCCTCTGGAAGGAACAGCAGGCAGAATGGTTTCTGCACAGCCTTTTGATGGGAAGGAAGACGTGAAACATATGAAGAACATCAAACATATCCTGATCTGCGGTGCGGGCATGATGGGCAAGAACATCGGATATGTCTTTGCCTCCAACCCCGACTTTCAGGTCGGCCTGTACGATCTGTACCCCACCGACGTAGAGGCCGGCATCCGCACCAATACCAAGCAGCTGCTGGATAAGGGCGTCATTACCGAGCAGGAGCTGAGCGACCGGCTCTCCCGTATCAGCTTCACCACCGATATGGACAGTGATCTGGTCAAGAACGCCGACTTCGTGATTGAGGCCGTGTTTGAGGACATGAAGATCAAGCGCGAGACCTTCGCCAAGCTGGAGGCGCGCTGCCGTCCCGACACCATCTTCTGCACCAACTCCTCCGTCATGAGCCCCAGCGAGATCTCCGCCGAGCTCAAGCATCGGGAGCGCTTCGTGGGCACTCATTTCTGGAACCCCGGCCACCTGATCCCCCTGGTGGAGGTGGTCAAGTCCGACGCCTCCTCCGACGAGGTGGCGCAGACCGTGATGGAGGTCCTTTTTTCCGTGGGCAAGGAGCCCGTCCTGTGCAAGAAGGACGTGCCCGGCTTCATCGCCAACCGGATGCAGCATGCCCTGTGGCGTGAGGCCATCTCCATCGTGGAGCGCGGCATCGCCGACGCTGCCACCGTGGACAAAGCCGTCAAATACGCCTTTGGCCTGCGGCTGCCCCAGTTGGGCCCCATGGAAAACGCCGACATGGTCGGCACCGACCTGACCTACAATATCCACGACTATATCCTCAAGGATCTGGAGGACTCCCACGAGCCCTCCCCCCTGCTCAAGCAGCTGCGGGACGAGGGTAAGATCGGCTTTAAGACCGGCGAGGGCTTCCAGAAGTGGACGCCGGAGCAGGTAGCCAAATCCAACGCCGATCTGAACGAGTATCTGATCAAAATGCTCTACGGCAAGTAAGCGCGTAAAACGGTTTAAGCTGTGCCGCGCAGGCGCGCCCGCCCGAGGGTCCTCCCTGTCCCCCTGGGCACTCACCGTGTGTCCTGCCGCGCATTCTTTGAAGTTCGCCTGCCGCAAAGCGGCAGAATCCCGTGTGGCTCTTGATGGGCCTACACCATGCATTTTAAGGAGGAACTACTTATGGGCAAGAAAGTTTATGTTGACCTGACCCACCCCTTCAGCGCTGAGATCCCCCGCTGGCCCTACTTTGACAAGCCCGAGATCACCAACGCCCACACCATGGCCAAGGGCGGCGTTCTGACCTCCAAGATCACCTGCACCATGCACACCGGCACCCACTGCGACGCGCCCCGCCACGTCATGGAGTATGAGTTCGACGGCAAGCGCGCCCGCTACACCCACGAGATGCCCATCGACGCTTACACCGGCGAGGCCGTTGTGCTGAAGCTGGACGTGGAGCCCTGGACCCTGATCACCGACAAGCACCTGGACGAGGCCTGCAAAAAGTGTGGCCTGAACCCCGCCGACCTGAAGGGCAAGGTCCTGTGCCTGAACACCGGCATGCACCGCCTGTTCGACGACTCCAAGGCCTACTATCATTACTCCATCGGCACCGGCATCGACGCCGGCAAGTGGTTCGTCAAGCACGGCGTGAAGTGCGTGGCGATGGACAGCCAGGCTCTGGATCACCCCCTGCACACCGCTATGGGCAACAACGGCATGACCCGTATGAACCTGCTGGGCGCCACCGGCAAGCCCATCACCGAGGAGTACAAGGAGCTGTTCGGTGAAGAGGCCTATGCCGAGTTCGATAAGTTCGAGTACATCCGCATCCACGGCCAGGCCGCCTATGACGAGAAGTTCGGCGAACTGGAAAACCTGGGCGTTTGGGGCACTTGGGAGCCCTGCCACAAGGAGATGCTGGGCCACGGCATCGTGGGCGTGGAGAATCTGGGCGGCGACCTGGACAAGATCCCCGCCGGCAAGGTGTTCCAGTTCTTCTGCTTCCCCCTGCGCTGGTACATGGGCGACGGCGCCATGTCCCGCTGCGTCGCTCTGATCGACGAGGACGAGATCGACAAGAGCGTGGCTGACCGCACCTACAAGTACGGCGGTACCGGCTACGCCGACGAGTCCGGCCACGGCGGCAGCGGCCTGGAGTACATGCAGAAGCTGTTCAACCGCAACAAGTAAGAAATCCACACCGTAAAGCGGCGAGCGTCAGCCCGCCGCTTTACGTGGTATCTTCCATCTATCATTCACGAGAGGATGCATCAAAATGGCTGATCTGAAGAACAAGACGATCATTACCGTCGCCACGACCGGCGCTTGGCCCACCAAGGCCAATAACCCCAATGTCCCCATGACGCCCGAGGAGATCGCCGAGGATGTGTACGCCTGCTGGAAGGCGGGCGCCGCGGTCGCCCACCTGCACATGCGCGACGACGAGGGCAAGGGCACCATGGACAAGGACCGCTTTGCCAAGACGGTGGAGCTGCTCCGCGCCAACCACCCCG